>JAIRQQ010000106.1 GCA_031256395.1 Nitrososphaerota archaeon | reverse complement strand
CCATAAGCATCTCTGGAGCAAAATCGTAACCAGCGAACCTGACTACTTTGGAAAACATGGCTTTACTTCACCCCAAAGCAAGAACAGGGTTGAGTCTACCATTAACCTCTACAAACTTGACCAACTCAAAGGAGGCACTGAAATCAACCTGACCGAAATGGGATACACCAAACTCCTCGGCGCAGGCTTGATTACCAGAGCCTTAACTGTTCAAGTCAAGGCTGCCTCAAAATCTGCTGTCCAGAAAGTTGAAAAAGCTGGCGGCAAACTCATACTCGCTGAAGCGACTGAGGAGTAAGGCGGTTAGATGGCTGGAAGATTCCTAAGTATTTTCAAACCACTCGGCAGGATCCTGCCAGAAATTAAAAAACCTGAACGTAAGGTTAGTTTTAACGAAAAAATCTTTTGGACCGCTTTGGTCCTAGTAATCTTTCTTGTCATGACCGAAATTCCCCTCTATGGCGTAGCCCCATCTGCCAATGACAATTTTGGTCAGCTAAGAGTTATCTTTGCTTCAAACCGGGGCACGCTGATGGAGCTAGGTATTGGCCCCATCGTCACTGCTGGGTTAATTCTGCAGTTACTTGTTGGTGCTGGTATAATCAAATGTGATATGTCAGATCCTGAAGACAGAGGACTCTTTACGGCCGCAAGCAAAGTTTTCAGCATCGGCCTAACAGGCATCCAAGCTATTGCCTACATCCTAAGCGGTATGTATGGCAGCATAGGTGAACTTGGAATAACCGTGATTATTGCGATTTTAATACAGTTAATAGCCGCAGGCATAATTGTCATGCTAATGGATGAACTGGTCCAGAAAGGCTGGGGTCTTGGCAGCGGTATCAGTCTCTTCATCATGGCTGGTGTTGCACAATCCATATTCTGGTCCATGTTCTCACCAGTCAACGGCCTATTCGTCGGAGGGCTATCCCAATTCTTAGCTGGCGGCGAACCGTTTAATGGCGCAAATGCAGCATTCACCTACGTCTTTGGCTCTGCTAATAGCATCTATCCAACTCTGCTTGGCTTCTTTGCAACAATAGCGGTGTTCCTCATAGTCATCTATCTCCAAGGCGTCCGAGTCGAATTGCCCATGAGCTACGCAGGATACAAAGGCTTCCGCAGCAGATACCCAATTAAACTCCTCTATGTCAGCAACCTGCCTGTCATATTTGCCTCTGCACTGTTTGCCAACGTCTTCTTCTTTACGCAGATGTTCTGGACTTGGGCTGGACAACCAGCACGTGGCACTAACTGGTTCTTCATACTCCTTGGTGACTTCATGCGGACAGAATCAGGCAGTGTCGTTCCTGTCGGTGGGTTGGCATATCTTGTCACAGCACCCCACAACATCTGGGGAGTCATAGGCGATCCGTTGCAGGCATTTGCATACTTGGGTATACTCGTAGCCTTCTGTGCCATGTTCTCGTTAGTTTGGCTTGAAGTCGGTGGCTTAGGTCCAAGTAAAGTTGCCAAGCAACTCATGGACAGCGGTATGCAGATTCCTGGTTACAGACGTAGTGAACGTCCCATCGAGCAAATCCTCAAACGATACATCCCCATCGTCACTGTCTTGGGCGGTATACTCGTCGGGCTAGTGGCTGGAATGTCGGATTTCCTTGGTGCGTTTGGTACCGGAACTGGTATCTTGCTCTCCGTAGGCATAATCTATCAGTACTACGAGTTGCTGATGCGTGAACGGGCCGCAGAAATGTTCCCCGCGTTTAGGCGGATCATAGGCGAATAATCCGCGCCTCTCTTTCTTTTTCTTCTTTTCTTATCTTTTTTTAGCTAGTTATCCCCTTAGTGTTTAGCAGTCCATACAGGTTGGGGTTGGTTGGTGTGCATATCGGCTGGAGCGGTTTGATTTAGGGTGATATTGTTGGGTTGGAAGTAAAAACGGTTATTAACAAGAAGCATGTAGGCATAGTCTAAATAAACAGGGAACGCTCTGAAAAGACGGAACTTGAGTGAAAAGTCATGAAAGCTTACCGAAAGATAATGTTTGTTATGTTGTTAGCACTCACAGCGGGTTTTGCTTTGAGTGTTTTTGTAGGACCAGCAAGTGCCGCCCTGAGCTATCAAGGCACCATATTAACCGATAATCAAGGAGTGGCTGAAGATACCTCCTACACTCTAACTCTTACCAATACTGGTACTGATCGTTTATTGACAGCAAACATTACTGTTCCAGATGGCTTTACAAATATTCAAAATCTCGTGGTGTCTCCATCGACATGGACTGTACAAGACAATACCATCGATGGAACTCTATATCTCAGCCTTCAGTCTGCTGAGGGCATCGCTTCTGGTGCACAAGTTATCCTTACCTTTGATGCAACAAACCCCCGAGAAGCTAGAGACTACACCTGGACTGTTAACGCTGTAGGCACAGATGGTGACCAAGAGTCCGCGTTTGACTTAGAAATTGTTTCTCCGATTCGTGTCACAACCATGGTGCCTGCCCTTATAATATTGGGCATAGCTGTGGGTTTTGCTATATTGTACAGTGTCCTTAACCGTGTGTTAATAACCTACTTTGTTGGCTGGGATCAGCATCATGTTATGCGCCGAGAAATTGCAGAATTCCAAAGGGCTCAAATGGCGGCAGCGCGGGCAAACGATCAAAAGCAAATGGAGAAACTTAAACGTAAACAAACTCAAATTAACGGTATGCAAGCAAAAATGATGAAGCCCCAATTACTTCAATTTGGTGTTTCATTTATTCAGCTTGGATTTTGGTGGTTAGTGTTGACACCCACATTTGGCGGCACCAGTTTGGCGTTTCTGCCTGGGCTTGGCGCTATCCCAGTGTTTTGGCTCTACCCGGCAATATCGATGTTTCTATCTATAACCATGTCACGTATACTTGGTACTATGCCCATAGACATCTAACCGAAAACTGGTGACCAAAATGGCTGACCCCCAAAAAACCTGTGCGCAATCAAACAAAACTGTTCTCTGTATCTCTGGCCTAGCTGGCACAGGCAAAAGCACCTTAGCTAAAAAACTTGCCCAAAAATACAATCTGCAGTACTACTCCGGTGGGGATGCCCTCAAAGATTTGGCCAAACAAAACGGTTATGACATATCCGTTCAGGGCTGGTGGGAGCGCGATGCGGGCATCACGTTTCTCAAAGAACGCCTAAGTGACCCCAAGTTTGACCGTGCCGTTGATGAAAAACTCTTAGAATACGCTAAACAAGGCAATGTACTCTTAGACAGTTGGACCATGCCGTGGCTACTTAAGGGTGGATTTAAAATCTGGCTGGAAGCCTCAACGGAGAAACGCGTGACCCGAGTAGCTGAACGCGACAACATGCCTCTTATTGAAGCACGTAAAATGCTAGAAGAAAAAGAAAAACGCACCAAAGAAATCTACCAAGGACTCTACGGCTTTACCTTGGGCGAAGACTTGACACCCTTTGACTTCGTTTTAGATACCGACAACTTGACTGCCTCCCAAGTTTTTGAAGTCTTATGCCACGTTGTTGACAACCTCGTTCTTTCCACATCATCTGTTTTTTGATTTTTGTCTCTTCGCTAAATCACTCTTAGTGTCCATTAATTGTTTATAGCAAAATAACTACCCTTACTGGGTTGTTGTGCATTGTGTTTGCTTTTTGGTTACTGCGGTTACCCTTTGTTGCTTGTTATTTTGATATGTATTTAGGGCATTGTGGTTTTATGGATATCCTATATTGCTGCGCTACTTCCATAGGTTCCTGTGATAAATCCTTAGTTGTTGTTTATTTGAGGATTATTTTGATGTTTTTCCATTGGTCTTTTGCTAGGGCGAGTGTGCTTTTTGGGCTTCCGTAGAGTGAGTATGCTATGTAGCAGAGGTAGTTGCATTGGGTGCAGTCTTGGTATGTTTTTCGGAGTGTTTTGAATTCGTTGCTGCTCCATTGGTTGGGTAGGTCAAAGATGGAGCCGGCAAAGTTGTGGTTGTGACATCCTGAGATGCGGCCTAGATGATCCACAACGAGGAATTGGTTTAGTGCTTGGCATTTCCATGTTCGTTCTGCATTTGGTTCGTAGAGGCTTCGCAGAGTTTGAAGTAGTTTTTTAGTCATCAAGATGTTTGGGTTTTTTTTCATCGCTTCAATGAGTTGGTTGCAGAGTTGTACCATGGCTTCTTTGTCTGTTATGATGAATTCGTCATTTGCTTTGCCGATACGAAAGAGTTGTTTGCTATCCACTGAGGTGTCATAGGAGTATAGGCAGAACCACATTGGAATTTTGCGCTCCATGAAATAGTTGGTCATATCCATGATTTCATAGAGGTTTTTCTGTGAAATGGTTGGTGTAACTGCTACTCTGATGCCTTCTTTTTGTAGCACATCCACAGCGTGCATTGCATTTTTCCATGCGCCGGGCACTGCTTTTATGGCATCATTTTTGTTTTCATCTAAGCTATCGATGGATATGGCCACAAAATCCACCTTGCGCAGCGCATCGATTTTTTTTGCTGCCATACTCCCGTTATCATAGACCGTTGTGAGAAACCGCTCTGAGGCATAATCCAAAATCTCTGCAATATCTGCTCGCAACAACGGATCGCCGCCTGAGATGGTGAGCTCCACAATACCCATATTTTTTAAAATATCCAGCCCTTTTTTTATTTCCGCGGCTGAGAGTTCCTGAGCATCTTGTTCTTTCCAGACATTACAGCCTACGCAACAATAGTTACATTTCCTTGTAACTAACCACTGTGCATGATGAGGCTTACCTGACGATAAATAGCGCCCCGCTAAAGATGATGCTTTTCTCAAACCTGATGTCATTTGCTTCATAGCACCTAATTATGCTAAGAATTATTCAAAGCAGTACTATAAAAACCATAGCAACCTTTCCTTTAATTGACCAGTCTCGATATGGTTTGGCGGGGTGCTTGGGTTGTTGGCTGCCTTTTTTGGTAAACTATTTTAGGCTAGAACATCACAACAGCAACAGCAATACAACACTCATGACAAGCGGCAACAACAATGCACAACACCCTACCCATAAACTCTCATATGCTAATAAACAGGTGGAAAAGAGTTGGTAGTTGACTCTTTAGATGTTGTGCTGTTAACCAAAAACAGTCAACGCCTCTTAACCCGCTGCATAGAATCCATCTATGCAAACCTTCCCGTTGCTAGTCTCATTGTGGTCGATGGCGGCTCAACCGATCAAACCCTCCCTATTCTCAACAAATTTCACAAAAAACACCACAACATAACCATACTCTTTGATAATGGCACCCGCGCCACTGCCCGCCAAAAAGGCATTGAACATGTATCCACGGCGTGGTTTATGTTTGTAGACAGCGATGTAGTGCTGTGCCGTGACTGGTACAAAAAAGCCCAAAAATACCTCATCCAACCCAACGTCGGCGCCATCTGGGGAACCGAGGTCTGGTCAACCCTAAACAACCCCAAGGTATTGCAGATGTTTTTAATCATAACCCGCAAAATCTTTGAAGTCCGAGGCGGCACCCATGACACCCTAATTCGCACAAGCACCGTTAAAGACATAAAAATCCCTCCCAATCTGCACATGTTTGAGGATGCCTACATAAAAGACTGGATCACAAACAAAGGATATCGCGTCGTTGCCTGCTACAGCCCATTTTGTCTTCATTATCGACCCACCTCCGTTTGGACCCTAAAGGGCAGCTTGGGTTTGATTGCTGAGGCCTTTGAATTTGGCAACCTCCGCCTACTTAGTCGTCTCTTTTTAGCCTACGGCTTCTACACCCTATACTCCGTCTATCAACTACTCTCCAAATAACCCGCCAATTGTTATCTGATGGATTCGTAGCTGGAAGCGTGTAGGCGTTTAAAGGCATAGAAGTAAATGTAGTTTTTCCACCAGATCCGATAGCTTTTGAGCACGCCCCACTGTTTTAGGCGGCGACTGGATTCAAACACAGGTGAAGAAAGCACCTTAATTTTGCCCAGTTTTGAGGCGTTTATGAGTAGCTCGGTAATCTCCATCATACAGAGGGTTTCGTTGAAGCCTCGGATTTTTTCAAAAGCGTCGCGTCTAATGGCCATGATATCGCCGCGGTTATAGAACCCTATTAAAAACGGCAAAAACGCACAAGCTCGAATAAACGCACAATCCAACACATAAAATATTTTAGCTGAAACCGAGAGTTTTGCTTGCCCAAGAGGCATAACAAATGAAATCGTTGAAACGGCCTTTTTATTTTTAAAAATTCTAAACAGATCTATCAGTGTATTTCTCTGCAACAGGGTGTCTGCATCCATAAAAACAAGTATTTGACCTGAGGCTTTAGCGGCACCATAGTTACGCGCCTTGGGCAAACCTTGGGTTGATAGATAATGGACCTTAGAGGTGAATTGCCGGGCAATATCGGCGGTGTCTTCGGTGCTGCTATCCACCACAACCAACTCGGCAGTAATTCCCTTTTTTTGCGCTTCTCTTATAGCACGTTGCAGATGAGTTAAAGTGTTTGCTATGTACTGCCTTTCATTTTTTGTCGCTATGATAATTGATAAATCACACATACCGGTTCCCTGTGGATTTCTTTTGCAGTGCTTCTCTCACTCTATAGATGCAGATATTCTGCAGTAGTATATTTGCTTGCTTACTACATTTAAACAAACACTATCGCTATTAGCGTTTGCTAGATACTTTGATTTGTTATTTGATGCTTGAGTTTACGTTTACCTTTGCTGAGTAATATCTGTTAAGAATTGGATGAAGGAAGGGTGGTGTTAACGCCAGTTGATATTTGTTGTGCTATTTTTTGTATTGTTAAATTTTAGTTGCATGCTGAGACCCAGTAGGGGCTAAACCTGTCCATACATTCCTGTTCTCGGCAGATAGCTTTTGCTCCTACGCTAAAATCGATTGTTTGGCTATTCCATATTGCTTATAATCAAAGATAGTTCACCCTCTGCAACTGCTATCTATTGAGATTTTGTTTAAATCTTGTTGATTTAAATCATGTAAAATGGTGTTATAGTCCTGAAGTGCTTTGAGCGAAAAACGTCCAGCTGAGGCATTCAATTGGGTTTACATTTTCTCAACTTGACGGTTGATGTATATGCTGTATGTGCAGTGTGGGTTGATATATTAATCATAGTATACCTAGTGAGATAATGGATTGTAAAACACAACAGTTGTGCGGGTTCTTGGGTGAGTAGTGAGTAACTAGGTGTCACAATACCGTCTGATTGGGTGTCATGCAATTGTCGTGCAAATAATGCGGTTTATGCGTTTGTCATGACCAGTTAAATTCTTAACTCCGTAAAATAAGGCTGGTATGTTGGCGTTTGGTCATTTTTTTGTTTCTTTTCTACCTGTATATTTTGGTGAAATGTACGGATGTACTGGGGCACCAGTTTTTGTAAATATTCTATTGAGAATGCATTTGTAGCGTATTATACGCTATTCTGTGCTGATGAAATCCTGCCATATGAAATACCTGTGAACTTAGGAATATTGCAAAAACTTGTACTCAACAGATTTCCTCACTTTGCGGAGTATACATATGAGTTAAAATCGAAACTTGTCTGACATAAATAAACTCTCAACCTGACTTGATGATTATGGCTTTAAGGCACGTTTTAAAATTTTGCCTAATGGACTAGTGGGCAGTTCTTTGCAGAATTCTATTTCACCTATAGCCTTATACGATGCTACTTTACCGTTAACAAATTCTAATAATTCTTTGCTTGTTACCTTAGCTTTCTCTTTAAGCACCACATATGCTTTAGGAATTTCACCTACTAACCCATCTGGTTTGCCAACTACCGCACAGTTTCCTACGGCTGGATGATCATATAAAATCTCCTCAAGCTCTCTTGGGTAAACGCTGTAGTCTTTGTGTTTGATGAGGTCTTTTTTACGATCTACAATGAAAAAATATCCTGTTTTGTCCACATATGCAATGTCGCCTGTCAATAACCACTTATCCTCACTTAGAACTTGAGCTGTTTCCTCTGGTCTCTGCCAATACCCTCGCATCACTTGCGGTCCCCTAACAGATAGTTCGCCTTTCTCCCCTGTCGCAAGTCTTCTGCTGCCTGTCTCTAAATCAACGATTTGTGCTTCCGTATCCCCCAAGGGTACCCCAATCGAACCAACTTTAACTCCATTCACTGTTTTGTCTATGGGGTTGCAATGCGTAACCGGAGATGCCTCTGTTAATCCATACCCCTCCACAAGGAAAACTCCTGCCTGCAGAAACCGTTTTTGGATTTGAAGTGGCAATGGGGAAGCCCCTGAAATGCACACTCGAACGGATGATAAATCACATTTTTCAAACTTGCCGCTTGCAAGTAGCATTGCATACATGGTTGGTGAACCACAAAAAACTGTTACTCTGTGATGTTCAATAACCTGTAAACTTTTAACTGGGTCAAACTTGGATAACAACACCATTGTTGCACCTAGCCTTATAGGTGTGAGCATGTTGGTAGTCATGCCATACACATGAGAAAACGGCGTTATAGACAAAAAAACATCGTGTGCGGTACCATTTAGCCACGAAGAAAAATTACACGTGTTCGAAACAAGATTTCTATGGGTCAACATAACACCCTTTGACACTCCAGTTGTACCTCCCGTATATTGAAGCACTGCCAAATCCTCATTTGGATCAAACTGCAAAGTCAACTGTTTACCTGGCCTGTTTTTGATTAAGGTGTCAAAAATTAACACATCTGCTCCAGTTTTGATATTTGCTGTATCCGAGTAAACATTTAAATTTGCAACTATGATATTCTTCAGCTGTATTCTGTATTCAGTGAGCACCTCAACAATTGGATAAAGGGTATCCAGGACAACAATAGTTTGTGCTCCTGAATCACAAAGTTGTCGCTTCACTTCATCTTTTTTACATAAAGGATTAACTGCTACAACCACTGCACCCGCTTTAAGCGTTCCAAAATAGGCAATTACAAATTGAGGACTATTTGGCAAAAAAAGTGCCACCCTATCACTCTTCTTAACGTCTAAAACTGCAAGCGCCTCAGCAAATCGGCTGGAAAACTGATCTATTTCATAGTAAGTGAATTTTTGATTATCTTGTATGATGGCTGTCTTTTCTGGCAAATTTTTTGCAGTTTGACTTAGGATTGCTTGCAGTGGTATCTGTGAAACATTTAATTTACTCTCGATGTCCAACGGTTAAACCCTGATACTTTTATAACTCATTTTAATTCAATAGACCTTCTCGGTAATTATAAATGGTGTGGTTAGTTTGTTTTATGTGTCTTTTTCCAGAAAAGGCCTTCCAAAGAATATGAGAAATAAGTTGTCTGTGTCTTAGCGCTTAAGGCAAATCAAAAAATGTTTCACACCGTAGTCAACCTGTGCTTTGAACGCTCAGTGTTTTTGAGCAAATGCAATTATCATAAAACCACTCAACGGTGATAGCGCAATAGAAATGCGCGAGTATTGGTCGAGTAGGTTTTGCGTGTCTTTTGGGAAAGTGTTTGGTGAATTGCGTTATTGCGCTAACTAAAAACGTCATAAGTAAGGTGATCAAACTGTGGTGGCGGTGCGATATTTCATGAGTAGTTGCTATTAACTGTCGTTTTGATTGTGTGTGCTATTTGGGGGTGAGCATTGACTGGTAGATATCTGTTTTGACATTTGAGTGACGTTTTATGGAGTTGAGGATCTAACTATCAATTAATCAGGTGACGTGTAAAAATGCGGTGTCGTGTTTAACTGTTCTTTAGGGGGTGAAATTGTTTTGGGGAGGCAATTTATAGAAAAAACTGTTGTCTGTTGATGACTTTTTCGTAGATTTATCACACTCAAACAGGAAAGTCATTAACAAATATTTTTTTCAAATGTGTGCTGTCTACATCGTGCAAATATGTTTTTGCATTGTGTGCCAATTTCAAATAGTTCTGTTCCAAGGTATGTCGTAGTTAGTTTTTTATTGGACTTGTTATACATTACTGAACGATGTGTTTGTAAATGTCTGTTAAGCAAGTTCCGGCTAAAATATTTGTTTTGGGTGATAAAGTGAAAGGTTATACTGTAATTCCTAAAGGGAACTCTTTAGAGCAACATCATAATTCAGAATATGGCAGTTCAGATTATGGCTCATTTAGTCATGTCCCCAAAAAATTGTGTGAAAGATATGGCGGCACACATATGCTATACCAAATATTTGACTTTGCGAAAGTAGCTTTCAACATTTCACTTTTGGATGAAACCTGTTGTTATGGGGTGTCAGGTGAGGGGACACTATCTGAATGGGAACCAAAACCGGTGCTTGATGATTTAGGTGGTACTATAGTTAAGAGTGAAGGCTTATTTTCGATAAAAGATTTGGGTATTTATGAGGTAATGACGGATAATCCGAGTGATATTCAAAAAAACAAACCAATTAGTGATGATAGTTTAATACGCTTGAATGAAAGCGATATAGTGACTATATACAATGTGAGTGATGAAGGTTATTGTGCGGAAAAAGTTTTAGAAACACTGGATAAAAGCGGGCCTAAATTAATATTATTTAGGACCAAGTTTTACAGTGGACAAAGACCAACTGCTTTTTTCAGCAGTTTTTGTGAAAAACCAAAGTTGACAGCTCAAACCATTTTGTTCTTTAATGCAGCTGAATTGAGGCAAGGAGATTTTAATGTCCGAAAAGGGTTATCGTGGGAATTGTTGATACATGAAACAGTGGCCTCCTTGAAAATCATTGAAAAAAACTATAACTTTAGAGCTATTGTTGTTTGCTTTGATTATGAGGGGTGTTTAATATATTCAAAAAATTTTATAAAATTGTTCCTTTATCCTGCACAAATTGAGGGTGATTTTACTTCTATGAATGGCCGATATGTATTTGGGGCATTCACAACAATGCAGGCATCGTTAGTTTTGGCATTATCTGCTAATGATCAAGCTGTTGCTTCCGATCAAGCTTTAATTGATGCTTTAAGTTCGGGTGTTAAAACTGGTTTGGCGGCAATGAGGCGGTTAACAAAAATTGGTTTTGCAGTTGAAGCCGTAGACTTTCCATATAAAAAAATGGCCGATGTTATTAAAGAATACTACGTTGGATGTATCTCTGAGCAAATTTCTAGTAATAATGTTAAACATATTTATCCAGATTTTTTTGAACTTGATCGTGGTGCAGTAGAGAATAAAAATTTCTGCATTATTGATGAAATATGTAGGAACAATTGCTTAGAGCAATCTACAGAAAACTGGCTGTTAGATAACTGTAAAAAAATTGTGCGAGAAGGTAAAACTGAAAGTAACCTCCCGTATCTGCGTTATAACAAGTTAATAACATATGATCGATTTGAGATTGAACAGTTTAGAAACATATATCGGTTGTTTCGTTCCTATATTCGCGACACTAAAGCGGATCGTCCTCTTTCGATTGGTATATTTGGGCCACCTGGTTCGGGGAAGTCCTTTGCAGTTGAGCAAATTGTCGCATCAATAACTGAAATGGGTCTGGAAAAAACAGTCAAGTTTAGTAAACCGTTTATGTTTAATGTATCGCAAATGACTGAGCCGGAAGAGCTTGCAATAGCTTTTCAACAAATCCGTGATGCAGGTCTAAGGGGTGAATGCCCAATTGTTTTTTTCGATGAATTTGATTCAACATTAAAAAAGTCGTTAGGGTGGTTACAATATTTTCTAGCACCTATGCAGGATGGCAAGTTTACTCAAAATGGTTATTCGTATTTTATTGGTCGTGCAATCTTGATATTTGCAGGTGGACTACACAAAAGCATGGCTGAGTTCAAGAAAAAAGCAGAAGATGAGAAGTATAACGAACAAAAAGTAAACGATTTTCTCAGCAGGTTAAAAGGTTACATTAATATTCTTGGACCAAATGGTGAGTGTTCACGCGATGCTTTTTCCCCCAAAAAGTTGACTGGCGCTAAACATATGTCAAAAGATACTGGGCAATGTAAAAATTGTACTAAGTATGCCTCATTTTGTGGTTGTGCTTATAGGTTAAGGCGCGCTACCTTATTGAGATCGCTGTTAGAAAAAAAACTCGGTATCTCCGAAGATGCCCCCGAAGAAGCCAAAAAAATTGAAATTGATGATGTAGTATTAAATGCATTTATGTGCTGTGACAGATATGTGCATGGAGTTCGTTCATTAGAAGCAATTATACAAATGTGTGACATTGTTCCGGGGAAAAACTTTTCGGCATCATGCATTAATGCTGTTGGTCTGGAGATGAATGTTGATGACAGTTTTATGGCGAAGTTATATGAATCCTGATAAATGAATCTGCTAAGATGTAAAAAAACACAAAAATTTGCAACTACGTTAATAAACTATCAAATAATGGTTTGAGATTGGAATTATTGTAAAAATAACCAAAAAATCAAACTCAAAACCGGCCTCTGCTATTTAAAATGAGGCGGTTAGGAATACATGCGATCATATGCATAAATGCTACCCCCTAACTTATTGTCAATGACCGAATCTGCCTTAGCATCGACACTCATCCAATAGTTCGCGTTTTCAGAGTAACTCAAATCAAAACTCATTTCGTTAACATTTGAATCACATATTTTATAGTGGCGTGAATTAGAGTGCCTAAAAGATGAAAAAGCAGTAGTGAACTAATTCTGGAAACAATGGTGCTTAAGGTATCTACAACCTCAATAAGCTAAATCCACCCCAAACATATCCAACACCCCACCCTATCACTATTATTTTCCGAGGATATGCTTTGTCAACGTTGTACATATGTAAGTTTAAGATAACGTCAGCAGTACCAACATGTCCAAATTTATTATATGTATCAAAAATTTGGTAACTCTCTTTTAACAATTTTAGCCTTGATGATGCAGTGTTGCCAGTTATTATGATTAAATCGTGTGTGTCATCGGTTTTTTCAACAAGTTTATCTGCGATTTTGCATACATTTTGTGGATCTTCAGTAACAAAAGCTTTCATGTTAGAAGAACACGCTACAGAGTTTATCTCTTTTTCAAATCGATCTGATGTTTCCTTGAATCTCTCAGATACAAATAAATTGGCAAATTTAGTATTTTGCATTATTTCTAATTTAGTGAGTTGAAAACTGCTATTTACTCCATCTAAACTTAAAATAAAAGAACCAACGCCATCTCCGTAAGTGGGAATGTTCTTATATTTAGATATGTTGTATTTAGTTAAGTAATTTGAGAGATTATCGCCTGCGACTATGAGAACATGTCTTATATTAGTTTTTTTAAGCAATAGCATAGCATATTCGATTGCGAAAAAAACACTCGCGCAACTTCCTGAGAAATCTCTCGTCCTGACGTTATTTACGCCAAGTTCATTCGCTATTATAGCTGAATATAGCCAACCTGAAAACATGGGAGTTCCCCCATAAGCACACAAGATGACATCAATCTCTTGTGTTTTTAGCATAGACTTCTCTACGGTTTTTCTAGCGGACTCTATCATAAGTCCTATGAGGGAGTCTTTCTCTGAAAGTATTCTCTTTGAGGTGAAATTTACATGTTCAAAATACTGCCCTTTATTCCCATAGTAGTCTTCAAAAATTTTCTCTGTTCCGATAATATCAATAATCTCTTTTTTTAATTTATCCGCTTCAAGTGATTTTTTCGGAAGATCTCCATTTATTCCTTTAACGTATATCTGTTTATGCATGCTCAGCAATCTCGAAGGTTCTTTATTACATTAAATTAAATTGATGGCGGCACTCTATTGACTATTGTGAGGAAATTAATAAAGTATGTTCCAAGGGCTCAAATAAAAATTTGCGTGTTCCGCTTAGCGAGCTGGTGCATTTTTCACAAGCTTTTTGAAACCGTGCAGTTTTTTCGATGAAACCGATCGTGTCAATACCTATGCCTAAAATCACACTCGGGATGTCTCATAATAGTCGCAGGAACAAAAGGTTAAACTGTCGTATAACAACCTTGCAATATTTTTCTTATTTTTTGATTAACAGTTATGGCAAATAGTTGACTTTAAGCCGTTAGGTTCTTAGGGTGGGTTATATAGACTTTTTGAGGTTAAGTTATGTCTAAAGCAAAAGTTGGTGTTTCAATGTTTTATTGTATGGGTGACTCTTTTAACCGTATGGTTAAGCGTTTGGACACCCAAGAGACCAAGCACATCGAGCTCTTTGATGACGCAACCCATGATTTAAACAAAGATCGTATTATTCAGCTGAGAGAAGCCGCCAAGTCTTATGGCTTAACTTATTCTATTCATGCTCCATGTTCAGACATAAACATTGGCTCAATAATAAAACCTATGCGCAATGCTTCTCTTAAACGTATTAAACAGTCTCTTATCAATGCCAGTGTTCTAGATGCCAAGATGTGGGTTTTTCATCCTGCCCAGCGCACAGGTGTTGGCCCCTTCTATCCTGATGCAGATTTTAAAGCTATGTGCAAAAGCATCGAGTTGCTCTACTCTCAAGCTGAAGAACTAGGCGTTAATATTTCTTTGGAGAATATGCCTGGAAAATATTGGTTTTTAATGAGTACCCCTGAGGAATTCCGCCGGATGTATAGAGAAACCAATTTACCTCTGGGTATAACTCTGGATTTGGGGCACGCTAACTTGGAGGGCCAAGTTCAGCCCTTTATCAGTGAACTTGCCGACAAAATTGTACACATCCATGCCAGCAACAACTATGGTGGCGACGATCAGCACAATGGAGTTGATGATGGCAACATTGATTTTGTTGCGTTCACCGATGCCCTTAAAAAAATTGGTTATGATAAAACCGTTATTGTGGAATCAATAACTAAGGTGCCCCAAAGCATTACCCGTCTAAAGCAGCTCCTCGCTTAGGGGCAGCTCGAGACTCATATAATCCTCTGCTAATATGCTGTTTGGAAACACTTTTTTTGCCTGCTCCAAAAGCAAACTCCCATCTGGGTAGCGGGCACTTATATGGGACAGCACTAGACATTTAGCCTGAGCCATTTTTGCCTGCTCAGCTGCTTGACTAGCTGTTGAATGACCATCGGTGTCGGCTTTCTCTTTTAGCGCATCATCAAAGGTTGCATCATGAATAACCAAATCCGCATTGCTTGCAAACTCACCAAACGCCGCAAACGGTTTGGTATCCCCGGTATAGATAATTTTTCTACCCTGCCGCATAGGCCCCATCACATCACTTGGTTTAACAATGGTACCATTTGGCGCTGTGACTTCTTGGCCTCTTTGGAGCATAGACCACAACTCACCGGCTACAATTCCGTGTGCCATTGCTTTGTTGGGATAGAATCTACCCGGCCGAGGCTTTTCTATAAACGCAAAACAGTACCCCTCAACAGCATGATTTGACTTTACAGCCCTTATATGATATTGCTCCTGATCGCATATACTACCCTCCGAGCAAATTTCATTGATCTCCACTGGGTAGGTTAGGCCAAAGTTGAAAGTTTCTTTGGTACAATCTATAAATTTTTTGAGCCCTGTGGGACCGTAAACCTGCAGTGGTTCTTTACGACCCATAAGAGCCATGGTCTGAAGTAGCCCAGGCAAGCCTAACACATGATCGCCGTGGAGGTGGCTTATGAAAATTTTCATTCGGCGATGAAAGCTGACTTTGGCTGCTATCATTTGATGCTGTACGTTTTCGCCGCAATCAAACATCCACTGCTCAGGCGAACACTGCACAACCACACAGGGCAAGCTCCGCTTCAATGTAGGGACACTGCCGCTTGTTCCTAAGAACACAACCTGTATACTCATAGAGACCCTTCTTTGAACACTATTTTCGCGCCGACTTGTGATTTGGCCAGCGATCCATCAATGTAATTGACCGCTAACCCTGCAACACACACTACACTGTTATAGAATGAGGCACTCTTATTTGTGTACCATGGGTTACTTTGATGGATTAGACGGTATCAAGGGCATTTTGCATTTCTTGGTTATGTTGTATGTTTCTGATTAACTGATGTCTTGTTAGATTTTTTTGTAGACAACTATTTCTCGTGTTAGGGATCTGTGAATGTATACGGTGTGAGCTTCTAGTTTTTTGAATCCCAAGTTTTCTGCGTATCCTGCGATTTCTTGGGATAGATGCTCAATTTCGCCTGTTTGTTTTAGTTTTATAGGGAGTGCAATGCAGATTCTTTGTCCTGTGCTTAGCAGGGTGTGTATTTCGGTCATTACGTCTTTGACTAGTTGCATGGTTGTTGCTTTTAGTGTGCTTGATGAGCGGCCATAGGGTGGGTCTGTTACAACTGCATCAACCCGATCCAGTGGAATTTTGCGTGAGTCTCCCCAGATCAATCCCTCGGCGGTGATGCCAAAATGTGCGAGGTTTTTTTTGGTGCCTAAAATCATTCGTCTTTGGGCATCTACTCCAATTGCGCGGCAGCCGATAAATGTGGCTTCTATAAGTGAGGTGCCGGTGCCGCAGAACGGATCTAGCAGTATTGACTCGTTTTTGGCTTGTGCCAAATTAACCATGCATCGGGCCATTTTTGATGGCATAGCGGAGGGATGAAAGAATGGTTTTTTGCGGGGTCGGCGCTCTGAAAAGGTTTTTGAGGTGATATCGGTGAGTTTTAAGCCCAAGATTAGTTTATCGTTGGTGATTATCCCCATGATGGTTTTGTCGGGATTTTTAAGATTAACTGTGACGCCGGGGGTTTGACTTAGAATCTGTTTACCCAGCTTAATCTCAAGGGTCATGGTGTTGAGTTCGCTATCGGCATAATTTTTAATACGATTAATCCGAACCGCAAAGCTCTCACCGTTTTTTAGAATGGGGGTGAAATCGGTTTGGGTGGTGGTGTTTAGTATGGCTTCATAGTTGGCGTCTGCAATTAGGAGTTCTTGGGCTGCAACTCGTGTGTAGGCTGAGCGGATCTGAACTGTTTTCACGCTCTCAATATCGGCTTCTAGGCGCAAAACTTGATCGAGTGTTTGGATATTTGTGGCAAGGTAGCCTTCGGCTTCTAGTATGGCTCTAACTTCTGCGGCTGGCAGAGTTGAGTTTTCGCCTGAGAGTAAAAAGAAAAGGGGGACCACTAAACTACTGCGTCCTTGAGTGTTTGACTAATAAGTGGCGCTAACGAAACTTTGCTGGTTGCTCCTGGAACGCTATCGGTGCCTATGATTTCTTCAACGCCTGCATCTAGGATGCGTTTTTGGGCATCGCCTATGAGTAATCCATGGACGCATCCACAAAAGATGTGTGCGGCACCTTGTTCTTTTAGAATTTTTGCTGCACCCACGATGGTACCGCCGGTACTTATGATATCATCTAATATGATAACAGTTTGACCCGCTACCTTTAGTCCCTCTGCAGTTTGCACGGTTTGGCCAGTGTGTCGGTCTCGGGTCTTGCTTAGATGTCCTGCGTCGCCGCCTAAAACTGCTTGGGCTTGCTGGGCGATATACATCGCGCCTTTGTCGGGGGCTAGGGCATATGCGTGTTTGTGGCCTTTTTTAACAAAATAATCTGCGATAAGTCCAATGGCGCTAAGCGATTTTGCCCGAAAAGCAAACTGGGCCAAAGTAGGCTCGGAGTGAATATTAACGGTGAGTAATTCATCGATGCCTGAGGCTTTTAACATGCGGGCTAGGGTTTCAATACTTATTCCCTCGCCTGTGAGAAAGATTTTATCTTGGCGGGCATAGGCCAAATAGGGCACCACTGCGCTAACGCTTGTTGCTCCGGCGCGCTTTGCACAATCGGCTAAAAATGCGAGTTGTAAGAGTCGTCCGTCTTGTGCTGGGGGGCAGGTCGTTTGGATAATGGCCACTTTTTCGCCTGCCACCTCTCCCTCGAGGCGGACATAGGATTCGCCGTCAGGAAAAATTTTTGAAACTACTGGCACAATTGGAATACCGCTCTGAGCTGAAACGGCCTCCGCAAGCGCTGTTGATGCGGGACCTGAGATAATCTTCATAGTTCTTCCTCTCTGTGTAACATATCGCTTCAGGTTTTAAGCCTTATCCACCGTGCTTTCGGTTTCTCTTAGATATGATGCATTATTGTTGTTTCCTTAGCAAATTTGTGTGCGGGGGGCATAAGATTATATCTTAATTTGTGACTACGCCTATGGTACTTATGAAAACGGCCCAGATACTTGGTGAAATGCAACAGGCTCTGCGCGATGCTGAGGGTCTATTTCACGGCGGCGACTATGCGGGTTCAGCTGAATGCTACACCAAAGCCTTAGAGCTTTGCGACTCTTTGCCAAATGATACAACCTTTGATCGCTCTCGCTTTGAGGCTTCTTGTCAAGCAGGCTTATCTGCAGTGTTTGGGCGCCTAGATCGCCCCTTTGAGAGTTTTGCTGCAGCCAACAAGGCGTTACTCTTCTATGAGGCCAATGGCGAGCGCTATCCCGCTGATATCGGCCGCTGGCTTATGGCCATTGTTAATCAGGGAACCTCCTTGGCAGCGTTTCACTGTTTTGGCGATGCCCAAGCCGCGTTTACGCGTGCCAAAGAACTTTTTATAAGCAAAGGGCTAGATACCCCCCAAAATTGTGCCTGGATCGCTATGGTTGAGGGTAACCTTGCCACACTTGCTGCTCACCTAGCCAAGGAGACTGAGTGATCTGAATATCTGGCGCTATCTCCCCCTCTCAACTAACTCTGCTGCCCAAAACATGGCCATCGATGAAGCCATACTAAATGCACGCATCGCCCAAAAAGTTCCCAACACCCTGCGTTTCTATCGCTGGCAGCCCTCTGCGGTGAGTATAGGCCGAAACCAAACCCTCCAAACTGAAGTTTACACAGATACGGCTGCTTCTTTGGGGATAGATGTGGTTAGGCGTATAAGCGGCGGCGGCGCAGTTTACCACGATTTTGAAGGCGAAATAACCTACAGCATCATCGCCAAAGTCTCCGAGTTAGGCACAACTGACCCAATCACGATATACACCAAAATCTATGGTGCTCTAAGCGATGCCTTGCGCCTTATGGGCATACCTGCCGATTACAGCAGCGGCGATGCCAAAAACTGTCCCAACCTAACCGTTTTGGGCAAAAAAATCAGCGGCAGCAGCCAAATCATCAGCCGCGGCGTTGTCCTACAACATGGTACTCTTCTAGTAAACCTTGATCTACCCCAAATGTTTCGGGTGCTTCAACTACACGGTGTTAGCTGTAGCCAAGCAGCAGATATCGCTAAACACAAACTCACAAGCATCCAAACCGAGCTGGGACACAAAATCAGCCCATCAACGGTTGCCAATGCCCTTGCCCAAGGATTTAAAGCAATACTAAAAATACAGCTCCAAGAAGACAACCTAAGCCCAGAGGAAAAAGTAGAGGCGGAAAAACTCGAAGAAAAATACCGCTCAACAATTAATTACTAAACAAGCTAACTACTTTTTGTTTTATACCATCTAATGCCCTGAGCGGTGTCTTCAAGCACAATACCCATAGCTTTGAGTTGATCTCGAATCGCATCGGCTTCTTTCCAGTTCTTGGCTCTACGAGCCTCCTCACGCTTCTGCACCAAGGCATCAATATCACCTGAGAGCGCTTCAGTGGCTTCAACCTTACCAATAACCCCTAAAACCGCATCTAACTGCATTATGGTCTCTAGGGCTTTTGTTGCTTCGGGGGTGTTAACCAAGTTGGCATCCAGCAGACTGTTAAATTCACGTACAAACTCAAACAGACCCGCAAGCGCTATGGCTATGTTTAGATCATCATTCATAGCATTGCTAAACTGTTCTTGGAGTCTACCCATCAGTTCAGTGGGTTTGGAGGGGTCGGCTGTTTGGGTTTGTACTTCTTGGAGACGACGCACAAAGGTTCTAAGGCGCTCAATGGTTGTTGTGGCGGATTGGAGTCCTTCAAGGGTAAAGTTGAACTGTTGACGGTAGTGGGTGGATATGAGCAGGTAGCGGATTGCACTTGGATCATAACCTCTGGATAGGAGATCTCGAAGAGTGTAAAAGTTGCCTAGGCGTTTGCTCATTTTTTTACCCTCAACTTGAAGGTGTTCGTTGTGCATCCAGTAGTCTACAAATTTTTTGCCTGTGGCGGCTTCAGATTGGGCGATTTCATTTTCGTGGTGGGGAAACATGTTATCAATGCCGCCGCAGTGGATATCAAAACTTGCGCCTAGATATTTCATGCTCATAGCTGAACATTCAATATGCCAGCCGGGTCGGCCTTTGCCTAGTTCGGTTTCCCAGTACACTTCTCCGTCTTGGGGAGTCCAGGCTTTCCAGAGGGCAAAGTCTTGGGCTTCTTCTTTGGTGTATTCGTCTTGGCTGACGCGTGCACCTGCTTTGAGTTCGCCAACCTTTAGGTGGGATAGTTTGCCATAATCGGGGAATTTGGCAACTGAGAAGTAGATGGATTGATCTTCGCCTCGGTAGGCGATGTTTTTGCTTAGTAGTGTTTTGATTAGGCTGATCATTTCGGGGATGTGATCGGTTGCTTTGGGGTAGCAGTCGGCAGGTTGAATGTTTAGGGTTTTTATATCCTCAAAGAAGGCGTTTATGTAGAATTCTGTGAATTGTTGGAGACTTTGGTTTTTGGCTTGGCTGCCTTTGATGGTTTTATCATCGATGTCGGTTAGGTTCATGATGTGGGTGACTTTGTATTGGTTGTATTTGAGCCATCGTTTGAGGAGGTCTTCAAAGAGAAAGGCGCGAAAGTTACCGATGTGAGCATAATCATAGACTGTGGGGCCGCAGGTATAGAGTTTGACTTCGCCGGGAGTTTGGGGGGTGAATTCTTGTTTTGTGCGTGTTAGGGTGTTAAAAACGCAAAGTGCCGTTGCATTAGTAATAGTAGTAGTCGTAGTGGGAGTGGGAGTAGTGGTTGTCATGGTATATCTTGTGTTAATAGATGTGGAAATTATTTAAGTGTTCAGCGGTGTGGGTTGTGTTTATGTGTTGAACAGTTGTTGGTGGGTGTGGGTTGTTTGGCGGGGGGTGGGTTGTTTTTGTGGGTTTGTGTTGCGGTGTTGATATGCATTTTATATGTTAAAAAAATTTAAAGTAGTGTAAATGTTGGGGGTTTTGGTTTTTTTGCAAGGAAATGCTTGTTTTGGGTCATTGTTGGTGTGTTGGGTTTAATTTGGGTGTTGGATAGGGTTGTATGGGGCAGTTTAGTTATTGTGCTCTTGGCTCTAGGGGTTGTTTGTTATCTTGCCATATATTTGAGCGCTGGATTTGGCTAACCCTTATTTTTTGATACTGTTGATGTTTAAAATATGAGAAAAAATGTTGGGTATTGTTATTGTTTGCTATGTGGTTTGTGTTGGTGTGTTTTGGAAAAGTTATATAAACTGTGAGTTTGTAGAAGACAAGAGTGTTAAATATGCGAGTGGGTCTTTTTGGATTTGGACGGACAGGGAAAGACGTTGCAACGGTTTTACTGCAAAGCAACGAAGCCGATCTCTGCTGGGTCGTTAGAAAAACAACAAACCTCCAACATCGCTCCGTTCCAGAATTTCTAGGAATCACAGACGACAACCAAGGCCTAATCTTCACCAAAGACGAATACACACCCGCCCAACTCTTTGACACCCACCCTGTTGATGCCATAATTGATTTCTCCTCAGCCGATGCCATCCTAACCTACGGCGATGAAGCCGCCAAACGAGGCATCTGCATCATAACAGCCATATCCTCCTATCCCCAAACAACAATCGACTACATAGCCAGACTAGCAGAAAAAACCCGCATCCTCTGGTCACCAAACATCACCATAGGCATCAACTTTCTAATCCTAGCCGCAAAAATCCTAAAAACCATAGCTCCCTACACCGACATCGAACTAATCGAAGAACACTTCAAAACCAAAAAAGAAGTCTCCGGCACAGCACTAAAAATAGCCAAAACCCTAAACCTCACAGACACCGACATCAAATCCGTCCGCGCAGGCGGCATCATAGGCCGACACGAAATCATCTTTGGATTCCCCCACCAAACCGTCCGACTAATCCACGAATCCATATCCCGCGAAGCATTCGGCCACGGCGCCCTATTTGCAACCAAAAGACTAATCGACCGAAAAAACGGCCTATATAACATGGAAGATCTCCTAATACCCTACTTCACCCTCAAATAAACAACAAACCCCAAAACAACACCTGCCGATTTCTGAATACTCTAACGCAACAGACACATCTTCTTAACTGTCTCTGCTAAGAGCTAAACACTAACTAACCCAATCTGTAAAACACCCAAACTACTCCGCTGGTGTTTCTCCGTCTCTGTCTTTTAGTTTCAGCAAGGGGGCGCGGTCATGTTTAGGCCAGAAGTAGGCACTTAAAAACATGACAATAAACGCTACAAATATCAGCAAAAACAAGGTGTCGTATGCTTGTCCAATAGTTGTTTTCCAGAAGAAGCATTGGAAGTAGTCGTTTGCGTAGGCGCCCTCTGGATGGGACCAGCCGAATCCTGTTCCTTTGTCTGCTGAGGACCACCAAACTGGTCCTGAGACGATTAGGTCTAGTTGCCAGATACTAAAAAATAGAATACATACCGACGCAATAATACCTACAATGTTAAACATTGGGCTTGGTTGTACCCTGTTTTTCCAGTTGAAGCTAAATCGAGTTATGTTACTTTGTTGCTGTGATTGTGTGGTTTTTGTTTGTTTTGTGTTTGTGATAAGTTTGGCGCAAGTACCTGCTACAAACGTGATGATGCCAACAAGTAACATACCCAAGCCAATGTAGTTTGTGAGCATACCGTGCTCAAATGATCCCGCTACTATGACGCCGACTATGGTTAACAATAAACCACTGATAAGCACTTCCGTTTTGATGATAAAGGGCTTATGATGGTTATGTGTGTTGTTCATACTTCTACCTGCCACTTTCTTCCCAAGTAATCGTGTACACGATGACTTATCTAGTTTATAACCTATTGTGTTAGATAGGCTTTGGGACAAAATTCTACGGTTCTACCACCCATAGAGCAACTACAAGAAATCGACTTTCCAAAAATAGAAAAAACCATAGCCGTCGCCTTTGCAAACCACCATGAAACCCAACGCGGTCTAATAATTGATGTAACCGATACCTACTTTGAAGTCGTATATTGAGGCCCATATTACGGTTTGTTATGCGGTTTATGCTATTGTTTATTTGTTTGGGTTTAGGATTTCCAAGTTATCTGTGTCTGCGATTGATGCTTTGGACCTTTTGAAAACCGGATATCGCGTAAAACTGCTGGATACAAAGAGTAAGTTTGAGTGGGAAGCATAGTTGAGCTAAAAAGTGAACAGAAAAAGATAAAAAATCTAGCGTATAAAAACGGCTAAAAAGTCAGGTAGTTAAAATTAAGCAAGAAATAGTTTTCGGCAAGACGTAGGCTGAGGCATCTTCTAAGTTTAGCATACAAAACATATCAACGGTTCAAAATAAGAGAAAGCTACAGTTTCTCTCCGTAACTGTAACATTTTCTTATCGCGAAGTCATCATCAGTTAATTCAATACCATTTTCTTTATAGATCTGATAACGGTTATACCCATTGGTAATGTATCCCTCATCATCAATTATTATCGGATATTCAAGTCCGCGTTCTACAATGCCATCAGTAAGAACTTGATATTCATCAGCAGACAAGTCAGGCATTAGTAGTTTGTACTATTTTGACTTGACGGGTGTTCCGTTTATGTAACTTATGTCATAGTTGTTATAGCCCTGTCTAAACGGTGTCGTCCAAACTATCTTTGAACCTATTTGTGTGTGGTATGCTTCGTTGTGTTGGGGATGTATGTTATATGCTGCTACAGCCTGATTATTGGAAAATTCGGTCATGTCCTAAACTCATGTAATGGATAGTTTCGTCCAAACATTCGTGTGTTAATTGTGTATCCAACCGCGATTTTGTGCATTTCATCGCTTTTTGAAAAACGAATA
>JAIRQQ010000017.1 GCA_031256395.1 Nitrososphaerota archaeon | reverse complement strand
CATAGGAGATGTGGTCAGTCTGGAAGATGAACAACATCAAGAATTTGCAAGGGGCAATCCTAATTTTAACAGCAGTCAGCTGAATCAGATAAAAGGATTACAAAATGCGGAGGTTTTAGAAAAACTGGGAGCCGATAAGCCTAAAGAGGTAATTGAACATAGAAATATCCATCTAATAGAGGAACAAAAAGAAAATGACAATAATTAAAGAAATCTGTCAAAGAGCCAAAACCGCCTCTGTTCAAATGGCAAAGCTGACAACAGATCAAAAAAACGCTGCACTACATCAAATGGCAAATGCACTAGAAGCTAATGTAGAAAAAATTTTATCCGCCAACAAACTAGATGTTGAAGCAGCAAAAACTAAAGGACTAAAAGACGCCCTGCTCGACAGGTTAACGTTGGATCAGAAAAAAATTCAAACCATGGCAAAAGAACTAAGAGAAGTATGTACCTTACCAGATCCCATAGGCACCATTTTATCCAGCTGGACCCGCCCTAACGGATTAATCATAAGTCAAACACGCGTTCCCCTAGGTGTTGTAGGAGTAATCTATGAGTCTCGGCCAAATGTTACCTCAGACGCAGCCGGTATCTGCATAAAGGCAGGCAACGCAGTTATTTTACGCGGAGGCTCAGACGCGCTGCAGTCAAATATTGTCATAGGAAACATTTTACAAGAAGCCCTATCAAACACCAATGTTCCCAAAGATGCCATTCAAGTAGTAAACTCGCCGGAACGTAAAGATGCAGAAGAACTAATGAGTATGCGAGAATACATTGACGTACTAATTCCCCGAGGCGGCGCAGACCTAATTAAAACCGTTATTGAAAAATCTAAAATTCCAGTTATCGAAACCGGCACCGGCAACTGCCACATATACATAGACCAAGACGCAGACCTAGAAATGGCAACCCCCATAATAATTAACGCTAAAATTCAGCGGCCAGGAGTCTGCAACGCCGTTGAAAAAATATTAATCCACAAAAAAATAGCCCAAACATACATACCTAAAATAGCTGCAGAGCTACAAAAACACGGTGTAGAAATAAGAGGAGACCAAACAACCTGCCAAATCCTAACGCCTCAAAAAATTAAAGAGGCAACAGAACAAGACTGGCACACCGAATACTTGGATCTAATAATAGGCATAAAAGTTGTTGAAAACCTAACAGAAGCCATCACACACATAAACAAATACAGCACAAAACACAGCGAAGCCATCATAACCAAAGACTTTACAAAAGCCACACAATTCCTACAAGAAATAGACGCCACCGCAGTCTACTGGAACGCCAGCACACGCTTCACCGACGGCAACCAATTCGGTCTAGGAGCAGAAATAGGCATCAGCACCCAAAAACTACATGTCCGAGGACCCATGAGCATACAAAACCTAACAACCACAAAATACACCATACTAGGCAACGGACAAACCCGCAACTAACCAACACCGCTTAACATAACAAAAGAGTTTTGTGCGGTAAAATAGAGGCGCAGATCACTGAATATTCAGTGGAACCACATCAGAACCACCCAAACATTTAGTTGCGGATTGTTTTTTGGTTTTTTGAGTTATAAAAGAGCAAACCAACCACAACCACAACCACAACAACTACAAACGCAACTACAACAAACAAGAGATAAATTACTCAGAAGGAGGGCTATCCTCAGGAGGACGTTTAGTAATTGATGCTTCGGCTACGTCATTATAAGAGCTAGTAGCGTGTGTGGCAGTGTTACCCCAAATCTTGCCACCAGGCCTATCCACATAACCATCAATACTATACATACCACCGCCAGAAGTAGCGGTGTTGCCTGTAATCTCACCACCAAGCATAACAAAAGTAGCATAACTAACAAACACGCCACCACCCGCATAATCACGGGTGCTGCCCTCAAGAATGTTGCCTGAAATTACCCCGCCAAGCATTGTAAAGGTGGCGTTACGCTCAACATACACTCCCCTGCCAACATCACCATCCGCGTGAGTTACGCATATGCCATCAATTGTTAACGAGCCATTAACATTAATCGTGTTTTGGTTATTCGCGCCCACAAGCCTCCAAACACCCTTACCCACACCCATCAAAGTAATATTTTTGCTGACAGGGATTTCAAGCGAGTCCGTAAGTACAATATCTCTGTTAAGACCAATTACATATTCCGCGTTATCGGGCGCTGTGCTGATAGCGTTTAAGAGTTCAACTTCACTTCCAACCACAATGTCAGGTGTTTTGGTTCCCAACGGAAACAGAGAAACTCCACCGTTCAAAGCAATAAAAAGAGATAAAGCTAACACCACCAAACAGAGCAAAGAAACAAATAAAAATTTTTTACTAAAAAGACAACCTAAATTAAATTTGGCTTTAACCTTTACGTTATTTTCCATTTTCATCCCTATGTCTGAATAATCAACAAGGTGCTTTTAAACCCAACTATTAGAACATCGGCCTGATAAATTCAAAGAACAGTTTATAGTTAAACGTGTGAAATATTTTCAGAAAAGTTAGTTGACAACATTTTACAAAAATTGATAATGGCAACCTGAATTGGATATTGTTGTGTTTTGCGGTTGTTAAAACCTGTCAATGGCGGTAACGGTGTATCAAATACAAAGTAAAATAAAATTGGGCTAAACGTGTGTTTAGCGGAGGGTTTCTTGGAAGGTCATCAGTTCAACGTTTGCGACTGGTTTGACTGCTTCAGAGACTCGGGAGGCAACGATTCGTTTGATGGTTTTGTTGGCGGCGATGTCTACGATGCGTTGGGTTATGATGCCGTCAAAGATTACAGTGTTGACGTTTTCGATTTGTTGGAGTTTTTCGGCTAGTTGGCTTACTGGTAAGCGTTCTATTTGTTCAAGTTTTTCGTTTAGCAGTACGGCTTCAAGGGTGCCTTGCAGGGATTTGACGGTTTCTTTGATTTGTTCGGGGATTTGGGGTTTTGGCGGGCGTGGGGGTGCACGTTCGGGTGGAGGGGTGCGTTCTTGTGGCGACTGGGGTGTACGTTCTAGTTGTGTTTGTTGGGGTTGTTTT
>JAIRQQ010000090.1 GCA_031256395.1 Nitrososphaerota archaeon | reverse complement strand
TGAGCCTGTAATTGGCTTCTTTCCCGTTGAAATTTAGTTTTTTATGCTGTTTTTTGTTAATCAAGTATAATTATATAGACACATTTGTGTATATGCGCCTGTGTGAGCTAAACACATACGGCGTAGTTGTCAGAGTCTGGGCAGATAATGGCCAAGTAAGCACAATCAACCCCATGATCTTCAACATCGAAGATCTAGAAACTAACCCCCCAGCCAATAATACTGCGGCAACCCCGCTTTTGCCGACTGCTTTGTTTGTTGTCATGTTGGCTGCAACGATCGGTTGTTGTAGCTATGTTGCTGTTGTAAAAAAACAGGGTCTAAAAGCCTGGAAAACCCTACCTCTCTGCGGTTTAATTCTATTTAGCTTATTGGCCACAGCATGCCAACCCGTTACAGCTAATTACCTAGGGTCGGTCTTGGATAGTAAGGCAAATGGTAAAGCAGAAATTTATGCCTCCTACTGGGAACAACCATCGGCTGAAAAAGTATCTATGGCCGTGTTGACAACGCTTATCCAGGCACGCTTTAATGCTCTGGGCTATGACACAAACAGAGCTTGTGGTACCGACACTAATAACGGAGTATATTGGAATATAGTCTATGACAAGCTACATTATGCGCGTACAGCGGTGTTTCATTTTGGACACATGGCCGATGCAGCTAACTATCACTGCTCAGACGGTTCAGTTGTGACCTATGGTGATGTGAACAACGCGGCAAATGGGACCCCCGATCACCACTTCTTCACATGCATGTGGGCATGTAATACAGCATCTATGTCTGAGTACATTAGCGGGGTTAAGACGTGGGTACCTAGTACTAATGGATTAGCAAAGTCGTGGTCACAGCGCAGTGGCTTGAGTGCTGATGGCTTTTCCTCCCCCGACGCTACCGGCAGCTGCTTTATAGGCTTCCACTATGCATCCCCCGGATTAACCACCACACTTTATACCGATACAACTGTACCTGGCTTTGATTTCATAGACAAATTCTATGACTATGCCCTAACAACTGGCGGATACTCCGTTCATGACTCACTAAACCAAGCATCAATATCACTGTTTGTATTACCATTCATTCTAAACCCCCGCTGGACCGGATCTGCTTACACATACTTCCCAGGAGCAACTGGAATGTCCGCAGGTAACTATTCTTGTCAGATGAAGGTGTATGGTAATTCGTATGTTTATTTGCGGCAGTATTATGCAGCTAGTTATTATGGTGTGCAGGAGTATGGCGGGTTTATTGTTGATCCGTATTATGTGAATGGGGTGGCTCCTGATGCAAGTTATACGCAGATTTGGGCTTGGAGAACTGGTGATTCCTCGGCAATTATGTCTACAATGACAACTAGTTCAGTCATGGGTAGCAGTAGTTATTTTGCACGTGGGCATGTCTATATCTATGGTTATTCATTGCAGAACGATATTCCTAGTTGTGTCTATGTTCTTAGATCTGAAACTGGCAGCAATGATTGGGTAGAAATAAATAACGGCTACATAACGTCGGAGACTCCCGCATGGTATGACATAGGCTACGCTAATAACTTTAAGTACATAGCCATCGCATGCTACAACACTGATCCCGGTTGGGGTTGCAATTTTATGGCAGATTCCGTCAGAGTAATACCCTAATCCCTTCTCCCCTCTTTTTTGAATTATTTACCTTGTTGTTTTGCGTTAGTGATCTAAAGTTGGCTATGCTCTATTTCACTTCATTAGTCTGTGCTAAAGCAACAAAGATTGAAGAATTTCGCCGATAGGAGCGGTTATTGTTTGGATTTTAGTAAGATATCGGGTGGTTAGGTTGTCCTAGTTTTATGGAGGTGTCACCAGTGTGTCGTTTGGAACCCTTTTGTTCGGCGCGTAAACCTGCTATGTGAGGTGGTGTTGTGGTTGTTTTGCTCAATGGTTGGTGTGGTTTTTTATGGCGGATTAAGAATTTTAAGTATATAATTAGACTGATTATGCTGACTGCGGCAAACACAAAAAGTAGGCTTTCTGTGTTGGTCATTTTTGTTGTGAAGTGTATTGTTTGGGTGGCTTGAAGACCTCCATTCACATCTACGGTGTAGAGCACTAGGCGGTGTGAACCCAACGATAAGCCATCAATAGTTGTGTTCCCCCCAACCGCAACTATAACTCCCCCATCAAGCCTATAACCAAAACAAGATCCCCCATCTGATGAGAATTCTAAAGTAACCACAGAACCCAAATAGGGTTTACTTTCAGGAGAAAGCAGCGTAAGTCCCAAAGCCTCACCTGGATTGATTTGATCTAGGGTTCTATATCCTGGGGGTGTATAGCGTTCATTTGTTGTTATGCGTGGTCCAGCAAAATTATCTGCGCCGCCGATTGCATAGATTATATCATTGACGACTGCGGTTGTTAGCCAGCCTCGGCGGGTGGGCATCTCGGCGCCTATGGTCCAGGTATCGGTTTTGGGGTTGTATACTTGTGTATTGCAAGAGCCATATACGTCTGGTCCTCCGCCTATGACACAGATTTGTTTAGGAGCCATTAAACCCGACGTTGCAGATGCGGCGGCGTTGCGGGTACTGTGGGGCATTTGTGCTCCCGTACTCCAGGTGTCGGTTTTGGGATCATAGATCTGATTAAGATCCAAACCGCCAGCACCACCTAAAATATAGATTTTACCATCCACAACTGCTGAAGCATAACTATCAACAGAATTGGGTATTGATTTTTTGGTTGTCCACGTATTGGCGGCAATATCGTAGACCTCATTTACGTCAACATTGGCTGCTTGCACTGTTTGTCCACCAATTAGATAGATTTTTCCATTCACTTCGTTTGCACACAAACTTGAACGGGCAGTGGGTATGGGTGCTTTGGTTTCCCAGCTATCTGTTTTGGGATCATAAACTTCCACCGCATCACTGGCAACCCAACCGTCGCCCCAATAGGCTCCGCCTATGGTGTAGATTTTACCTTGGTAGGTGGTGATACCAAAGAAGTGTCTTGTTGTGGGCATGGGTTGTTTGGTGGTCCATTTGTCTTTTATGGGGTTATAGACGTAGTGTTTTGTGTCCCCTATGACATGTATTTGTCCATTTACCGCAACCGCCATATCAGGGACCGCATCAGGCATGGGTTTTAGACTTTTCCAAGTGTTTTCAGTTGTTTGCTGAGCTGTGGCTGTAGGTTCGGAGAGTAGCATAAAAGACGATGTGAGTAAGAAGACAATAAGGAGGGCGATTGTTTTTTTCATTAGCCCTTTTCAGCCCTGTATAACTTTGTAGGGAATGTAGTTGTAAAGTTTGTCAAAAAAATGCTGTACCATGCGATTAATATTGTTACAACAAGTGTTAATTGTATAGTTAATGCTAAATTTTTCGGCATCAACATTACCAACTTTAGCAACTAAAAGCAACAATATAAATTTTCCTTACCTACCCCACAAAAAAGAAGACAAAAAGCTGTTTAGAGGGTTAATTTGACGTTTGCTCCATCAATACAGCGTACATCTTTGAGGTGGTGGCTACATTGGAAGCGTCGAAATATCTTTTTGGCTTCCACTTTGCTGTTTATCTCGATCAGGCGGCCTGAGCTGAGCCGCCCGCAGCACTCACACCAAACATAATACTGTTTCATCCTCACCGCCTCAAATGCACCTCTCGTAGATGGGGACAGCCGCAAACTGGGCAGATATCAGCGTAATCAAGCCGCTGACAGTCCACATCACCCCAATCATTAGACACCACATAACCCATATCAGGCTTTAGGAACGATTCACCGCAGTGTTTACACTCATAAACCATGTCTGTACACTCCAAAAGAATATGGGGTTATTGTTCGGGGTATCCGTTTATGATCCAGATGATGTTTGTGCTGTTGGGTGTGTGGCGGCTTTGGATGGTTAGGCCGTAGTCGCTTGTGGGAGTGTTGGTGTAGGTGCATTTCTGCAGTTTGACGTGTTTGGGGTCAAAGGGGTATACTGGTTTTTGGGTTTGGCGTATGCGGCATATGGTTAGGTTGCCGGTGCGTGTGAATACGAGGGGGGAGGGGGTTGGGTTTGGGGTGGTCATTAGTCGGCCTCTTCAACCATGGCTACCCAGACAATCGCGTTGGCTATGTTCCATCGTCCACCCAATTTTATCTGTGAGCGCAGGCCGTAGCGGGTGCGTTTGACACCGTCACCGTCATCATCATGGCTAAACACGACGAGTTTCATACGTTCACCCCGTGTGTTAAAGACACTGATCACGCTTCCATAAGCGGGTTTATCACGCCGCAACACATACACCGTGTCATCATTGCCCCGCTCAAACACAATAGGAGACAACGCAGGGGCTTTTTGATTGATTGTTTGTTCGATTTTAACGATTGCTTCCATTTTTGTTTTGCCTCATTACCATGAGACATACATCACACATATAAATATTACTACCTTATTTACTACCTTTATATGGGTAGAAAATAAATAAAAACTTTGTTTGATTGCGTGTTTGACTACCTCTGCAAAGGTAGCAAGATTTATATTTTGAGTTGATTTATGGAGGCGTGAACGTGTGAGGTGATAATGTGGTAGAATGGACAAAAATAACGCCAGCACACAGCAAAACAAAAGCAAAACGTGTCACCATTCCCGAAGCAATTGCTAATACGTTTAACTTGGAGGCGGGAGATGCTATCGGATGGGTGATTATTGCAAAAAGTGAGGGCGTATTGGGTGTGGAGTTAGTGTTTGAAAAACAGGCGAAATGAGGCAGTGTGGGAAGTAGAGTAGAATTGTAATGTTGAGGCAAAACAAAAATGCCCTACTCCCACGGGTTTTGAGTGCGTTTTATATGTTATGTATGTTTCTATTGTTAATCGTTTTACTACCCACACATGGGTAGCAATATTTATATATTTAGTTGTTGTACGTTCTATTGAGGCAAAACAAAAATGAGTATTCAATCTCAAATAGTAAAACCAGAAGTTACCCTAACTAACACCCCGCAATTAAGAGTCTACGTCGCCAACCTTGGCCGCTACAATCAAGGTGAGTTGGTGGGCGGGTGGATCAACCTGCCAGCAAGTAACCAAGAAATCCAAACCTTCCTAACCGAGGTTGTCGGTTTAGATGAGCAGTATGGGGAGTATAGTGTTCAGGATTATGAGTCTGTTTTTAGTTTAGAGGAGTATGTAGATCTCTATGATCTAAACATGTTGGCTGTTAAGCTGGAGGGTATGTTGGAGGGGGAGCGAACGGTTGCTGCCTATTACTGTATGAGTAATGGTATCCGTCACATAATTGATGTGGTTAATGTGTGTGAGCAGCTCTCGGATTTGGTCTACACTCAACTAGCGGATGTTTGTGGGGGGTCTAGAGAGGAGCGGTTGGGCTATCTTTTAGCGCAGGAAACCGGTTTAGAGGCGGAGCTTGAGCAGGTGCAGCTCTCAAACGGGATTTCAGCGGCAGACTATTTTGATTATGAGCGCTATGGACGCGACATCGCCACAAACGATGGCTACTTCGCCGCAAATGAGTTATTTATTCACTATACGGGGGATCTAGATGAGAAGCGCTATACCCGTGAAGAGCTAATAGAGCGGCTAGATGATAACCGCCTAACCTCCACCCCAGAGGCGTAAGCATGACCAAGCAAGCCTGTATGGAGAAAAGAGAGCATGGCGACATATGCCGCCACTGCGGCCTAGTGCTACGCTGGCTCAAAGTGTCCCGCGGCGAGGTAATCTGTTTGGGACTCTGTGCCGACTGCGTCAACGACCCAAAAATCAACCCCTACGCAGATAGCTGGAAGGGTGCAGATGAGTAAGCAGTATAGCCGCTTCTGCCCCCACATCAACCACCCCTCCGCTGTATGTAGCATCATGCAGATGCAAAACCGCCTCTGCACCCTTTGCTGCAAAGAACACTATGCCAACCCGGAGCAGTATAATCGATGCTGGTTTAAGCGGCAAACCGACTACCCCGTCCCCTTTGAGCGTGTGATTTACGGAAATTATTTCCCCTTTTCAACGTATAGTACTATTCACGACAACTCATAGCAGGCAAGCCTCAAATGATTTGTCAGATGCCTTTTCAGCAAATACTTCACCTCCAAAT
>JAIRQQ010000068.1 GCA_031256395.1 Nitrososphaerota archaeon | reverse complement strand
CTGATAGGGCTGAGCTTTGGAGTTCTGTTATTGGTGAGGGGGCTTTGTCGGTGCCGGCGTTTTATGAGGGTGTTTTGTATTTTGGTTCTGATGATGGTAATCTTTATGCTCTAAACGCTACCAGTGGTCTTGAACTGTGGAATTATCAGATTTCTTCGCCTATTTCTTTGGATTCTTCTTCTTGGCGTATTGGGGGTGTTGGTTTGCCTGTTGTTTGTGATGGGGTTTTGTTTGTGGGTTGTGGTGAGGGTGTTTTTGCTTTGGCGGTTTCTTCGTCGTTTGTTTTGCCTTCTTTGCCGTTTTATTTGCCGTCTTCTTTGGTTTTACTGATTGTGGAGGTTGTAGCGGTGGTTGTGGTTGTGGTTGTGGTTTGTTGTGTGTGGCTTTACTTGTTCAAAAAACGAAATAGGCTAAAAACCTCTCTATAAATCGCCTACAAAAGCCATTGTAGCTCTAATGGGTTAGATCTTTCTGTGCATCTGTTTGTAAAATACTGCTACTTTACATCTATGTTTGCTGTTTATTCTTCGGTTGATTGGAGCATTTTGTACATGGTTTCGTAGCTTTTGGTGTATTGGTTATCTGTTTTTTCTAGTTTTGTTCGGAGTTGGTTCATGCGTTCCATTAAGGCGTTGGAGTCTTTTTTCTTCATTAAGTCCAGCCATTGTTGGGCGTTGGTGATGAAGAGTTCTTCCATTTTGTCTAGGTTGGCGAGTTTGGTTTGGACGTTGGCGTAGAGGTCGGGGGTTTCCATGGCTACGGATTCTGCTAGGGTGACAAGCATGCGGTAGGTGGTGCCTGCTAGTTTTTTGGATTCGCTAAAGCCGGGTTGTTCTAGAAGTGTTTCGCAGGCGGCTAATCCTAGAAAGTGTGGAAAGCCCAACACAATGCCCATCAGTTCATCGTGTTTTTGCGGGGTCATGACAAACACGTGTGCTTGGTCTTTTTCAAGCCAGGCTTTGAATTCTTCTGCGTATGTTTGTTCCTTGGGGTTGGTGGGTGTTAGGACGTAGGCTTTGTGTGCTACTCCGTTGCTGCCTGGCCCAAACACGGGATGGGTTCCCAAAACCAGGGCGTCTTTTAGGTGTTGGTGCATAATGGTTATGGGGTATTCTTTTATGGAGCAAATATCCATGATGGGTTGGTCTGCATGGACTGCGGGGCTGATTGTTTTAACAATCTCTTCAAAACTGGAGATGGATACGCAGATAAGCACGCGGTCTGCGCCCCTAACTGCGGTTGGGAAATCTGCGGTTTCTACGCCCAACTCGTTTTTTAGTTCGGCAAGTTTTTCTGCGTTCCGGCCCGCGAGAATAACGGTGTCGCCTTTGGATTTGCAGTATTTTGCAAACCAGACGCCCATCTTCCCTGTGCCCAGAACCGCGGTTCTCAATTGGCGGCCTCGCAGATTTTATCCAGTGCGGTTTCGATTTGGTCGTCGGGGGCGGTTAGGCTGATGCGGAAATGTTCGCGGTAGTCGCCAAAGCTTGTGCCCGGTGCCACTGCTACACCTCTATCTAGCAGATCAAGAGTGAATTTTTCTCCGTCTAGGCCGTCGCGTTTGGGAAAGAGATAGAAAGGTGCATCTGGTTGGGTGAATTTGAAGCCGGCGGCTGCGAGTTTTTTGCTGGCCAAATCGGCGCGTTGTTTGTATTTGGCTTTGATGTTTCCTGCGATTTGGGCATGGAGCTCTAAGCCTTTGAGTGCGGCATCTTGGATAAAGACCGGTACGTTGTTTATGGTAATTTGATTAAGTTTGGTAACGTTGTCGATGAAGGGTTTGTTGGCAACAAGATAGCCAATACGCCAGCCGGTCATGGTGAAGGTTTTGCTAAAACCATTACTTACAATATGGGGTGTATCGGTGCCGTAGTCAAGGATGCTCTTGGTTGGGTTGAAGCTGATGGCGCCATAGACTTCATCTGAGAGCACAACAATGCCTTTTTTGTTAGCAACCTCTACAATGCCATCGAGGGTTTTGTCGTCCATGGCTTTGCTTGTGGGGTTGTTGGGGTTATTTAGAATAATCATCTTGGTTTCCGCATCGATGAGGTTTTCAAGTTCATTGGGATCGACTTTCCAGTCGTTTTCCATCTCGGTGCGGAGCAATTTGGTTTTGATGCCTAAGGTTTTGGCGATTAAATCATAGGCTGTCCAATAGGGGGTTGGAATGATGACATTGCCGCCGCTTTTTAGCATCAGAAACATGGAAGCAAAAATTCCCCACTTTGAACCGGGGGTAATAACTATGTTTTCTGCTTTGACGCCGTGCACCTCAGCGATTTTTTGTCGCAGCCGCATTTCACCATAAGATGAGGAATACTTGGTTTTGCCGGCTTTCATCGCAGTGTAGGATGCTTCCACGATTTCAGGCGGTGTTGCCATGTCTGGATCTCCGAGGTTTAGTCGGATAATTTTTTTTCCTTCGCTTTCAAGCTTTAGGGCTTTCTCGTTTATTTCATAGAGCAACGCGGTTACCTCTCGTTGAGTCTCTATTGTTGAACGTTGCTGCACATATTAACTATTTCGCGATAAATTCGCTCAATCTGTGTAGGATCTAGCCCGAATTTTTCTGCTTGGGCTCTGACTTTGCTAAAAACATGGGTTTCTCGCGAGCGGTCTTGGATGGGTTTACCTTGTTGTTTTTTAAGCTCACCGATAACACGACAAATCTCAATGCGCTCTAGGAGATCTTTTATGATTTGCTCATCTATAGCATCTATTTTTTTACGCATCTCATCAATTTGACTCATTATTTTGGCTCCTTAGGGTTTGGGGGATTTTGCCTGCGCGTATCAGATGATCAATCAATGTTATTGCCACAGTGGCTTCCACAACGGGTACGGCTTTTGGGACTATGCAGCAGTCATGTCTGCCTTTGATGCATAGTTGGGCATTTGTTCTAGTTGCTAAATCTATTGTTTGTTGTTCTTTGGTGATAGAGGGGGTGGGTTTTATGGCCACTCGGAGAATAATGGGCATACCGTTTGATAATCCGCCCATGATGCCGCCGGCATTTTGGGTGGTGGTTATCACTTGGCCCTCTTTTATGCGAAAGGCATCATTGTTTTCTGAGCCTAGCAGTTGAGCGGCTCTAAAGCCTGCGCCAAATTCTACCCCTTTGACTGCTGGGATGCTAAAGAGTGCTTTAGCTAAATCTCCATCTAGGGTATCAAATAGCGGTTCTCCAATACCTGCGGGCATGTTTAGCGCGAGGCATTCAATGACTCCGCCTATACTGTCCCCTGCTTCTTTAGCTGAGAGGATGGCGGCCTCCATTTTTGCGGCGTCTGCTAAATCGGGGCATCGGGTGGCGGTGGTTTTGCGGTTTTCTCTGATTTCTATGTGTGTGAATTCTTTTTGGCTGCTAACTGCTCCGATAGCTTGGGTGTAGGCTAAAACCTCAATGTTTTGGTATGCGAGGAGTTTTTTGGCGACAACTCCTGCTAGAATAGTTGCGGTGGTTATACGGCCTGAGAAGCGGCCTCCGCCGCGGTAATCATTAAATCCGCCATATCGAATATGTGCAGGATAGTCGCTGTGAGCGGGGCGGGGCAGGGTTTTTGTGGCTTCATAGTCACTGGATCGAGTTTCTTTGTTCTCAACTATTAGGGTGAGGGGTGCCCCGGTTGTTTTGCCATTAAACACCCCGCTCCAAATCTGCACCGTGTCTTTTTCTCTACGTGACGAGACGATGTTTGGGTTATTTGGAATTCTTTGGTCTAGTTCTTCTTGGAAATCGGTTTCCTTGAGTGCTAACCCAGCTGGACAGCCATCAATTAATACCCCCACAACTTTGCCGTGGCTCTCGCCAAAAGTTGTTACTATAAATTCTCTACCTATCGAGTTTCCCGCCAACGATGTCAGCTCCTAATTGGGTTAGATGAACAAAGAATCGCGGATAAGACTTTCTGATACACTCTGCATTTTGAATTATGGTTTGACCCTCTGCACCCAAGGCTGCAACTGAGGCTGCCATGGCAATACGATGATCATTATGCGAGTCAATGTCTGCGCCTTGGAGGGGGGTGCCGGTTATGGTTAGACCATCCTCTGTTAGACAAATCTCTGCTCCCATTTTGCTCAGTTCCGTATAAACCGTTTGAAGCCGGTCTGATTCTTTTAATCGCAACCGTTTTGCACCCCAAATATGTGAAGTACCCTTGGCATAGCAGGCCAGAGCAGCAATTACTGGAACCAAATCCGGAATATTTCGCACATCAACATCAATGGGCTTTAATAGATCCCCTTGACTACAAATCTCCACACTACCAGAGTCAATTTTACTCTCAACACCCATCTCTTTTAGCACACCCAAAATCGCTCTATCTCCCTGCACCCCAAAATAATCCAAATTCTTAACCCTGATCTGCGAGTGCGTTATCGCTGAAGCCGCTAAAAGAAACGCCGCAGACGAAAAATCTCCCGGCACCTGCGCATCTACTGCTTTGTATCTTTGACCCCCTGGAACCAAAATGCTGGTCTCTGTGAGCTCTACACTCACCCCATGCTTGGCCAAAACGGCTCGGGTCATCTCTACATAATCCCTAGACTCCAATGATGAGGTCAAATTGATTTTGGTTTCTGAATCTGCCCACGGACAGGCAAACATTAAACCCGAGATAAACTGGGAACTTATATCCCCCGCAATCGAGGCCTCACCACCAGCCATACCACCCTTACCCTGCACAAAAACTGCATCTACCCCCCCATGAGTGCCCACTTGGGTTTTCACACCCAAGGTCTTTAGCGCCAAAAGCAGGGGTTCCACGGGACGGCGTTTAAGTGAACCTCTAAACAACAATACCGAATCCCCCAAAGCAAGAGCCGCAATAGGTATCATAAAGCGAAAAGTGGCACCTGATTCCCCACAATCTATGGGTTCCTTTGGTGCTCTGAGCGACTCAGTGCCCTGAATCATCCAACATTTCTCGTCGAGCTGAATCTTTGCACCAAACGCACCAACCGCTCTTAGGGTCGCCTCAGTATCTTGGGCCAGAAGCGGATAGCTAATCTCTGAGTTACCCTCTGATAATGCCGCGGCTATAACCATGCGCTGAGTATAGGACTTTGAAGACGGCGCAAAAACCTCCCCCGTTAAACTCGGAGTTTTTTTAATGACCACGATCTCTTCGGTTATGGTTTGAGCACCTCCGCTTTTTTGCTATTAGGATACGCAAGTATGATTTCCCCCTCATAGGTTTGCAATGCACCTCGCACACTATCGATGGCATCTTTGGGGGTGACTGCAGTTACAGCGGGTCCTTTGCCGCATAAGCCTGCTGCAATTGCTCCCGCGGCTAGGGCATCAATGGCAATGGCTGGATTTTGATTAGACGCCGCAGAGTAGGCTAAACCGTTTAGTGTTAAGGCTTCCCAGAGTTCTCCATTTATCGCTTTTTTAAGTGCAAGTTCAACTATAGACTTTACCGTTTTGAGCCTAGACACATCTGAGTTGATAGTGTAGGCTTTCTGAGACGGCACATAGAACAACACGGCTAAATCTTCTCTTGGCAATACGGTTTGTTTGAGAATTTGCTGATTTAAATTATCCGTTATGACTGCACCGCCAAAATAGGATGCACAAGCATCATCAAAGGCACCTGTGAGGGTAACTTTTGCCTCAAACGCGGCCTCAACCCCAATTTTTATAATTTCCAAATCCTCTAGTTGCTTATCTAGGGCGGCTACAGTTGCAAGGACTGTTGCGTTTGCGGCGGTGCTGCTGCTCTTCAAGCCTCTGGCGATGGGGATGTTGGATTGGGTTTTGATTTGAGCCCCTAAAGTGTTCTCTAAGCCAAAGCGTTTCAAAACTTTGGTAGCGGCTTTCTCAACAAGTAAGGGGCATTCTTTGGGGTCTGAGGTTATCTCGGCTTTGACTATACCTGCCTCGCTGGTTAGTTTAACCTCTGCTTTAGTCCACAAATCCACACCAAATGCGGCACCTTGGCCCAGCGCAATTGCGTTAACAATTGTTGCGGCGCCATGCGCCACTGCTGAGGCGCTACCCTTCATTTTCTTTTGCCTTCTCTTGGAGATGGTTGAGCACGGTTTTTCTCATAACTCCTACTGGTGCGGATTTTCCTGTCCAGATCTCAAAGGCCGCGGCGCCTTGGTAGATAAGCATCTCTACCCCGCTGACTATTTTGGCACCTGCTTCTTTGGCGTCTTTTACTAGTCTGGTTTCTAGGGGGTTGTAGACTATGTCCATAACTGAGAGATTGGCTCGGAGCAGTTTTGGCGGGATGGGACTTGTGTCTGAGCGAGGTTTCATACCTATCGATGTGGCATTTATGAGAATATCGGAGTCTTGTAGATTTTGCTCTACATCACTTGGTGATAGTGAACCGAATGCGATTTTTTTATTAACTGATCTCTCAATAAGTTTAGATAATGTTTGAGCATGTTTTACAGTTCGATTAAGCACTGCTAACTCGTCAGCTTCTTTAGCCACCGAGTACGCAATCGCTCTGGCCGCTCCCCCTGCTCCTATGAGCAAAACTTTTCTGCCCTTGAGCTCCACACCGTTTTCTTTTAGCGCCTTAACTGCCCCCGTACCATCTGTGTTAAAGCCCAACAGCAAATTCTCTTTGTTAAGTATGGTGTTTACCGAGCCTATGATTTGTGCCGAGAGATCAGTGCGGTCAAGACTTGCCATAACCGTGGTCTTGTGAGGCATCGTAACATTCAAACCCCTAATATTTAGCGCCCGCATGCTCTCAACAGCCGCGGCAACACAAGCTGGTTTGACCCTAAAGGCCAAAAAGGCATAGTCCAAACCCAGAGCTTCAAAGGCGGTATTGTGCATAATGGGACTCAAGGAGTGCTCAACGGGGTCACCAATAATGCCGCATATGCGGGTTTTGCCCGATATAGTGGTCATGGTTCTATACCTAGTACCTCATAGGCTTTACGCATATCGGTTATGGTCATCTGACCGGGGGCGGTTTCATCTCCATGCTCAAGAGCTGCAAATGTAAAGTAGGCTCCAAACGCTGGTGAGAGTAGCCGCGAGGGTTTACCTGCTTTGCCCATGCAAAAACAAACCAGCTTTGCCTTAGTTGAGGCAAACGAGATAAAACTCAAAATAGGTAAATTATCTTCCATCTGCTTGGCTGTTAGCACAATTTTACAAACTGCGGCACCTGCTAAGAGTTGTTCGTCAAGTATTTTTTCAAGCGCAGAAACACTCAGTATCCCATCGAATTTATGATAGGATATGATGGGTTGGGTGCCTAATTGTTTGAGTTTAGTAACTGTTTCGTCGCGTTTGGGGCTAAAGAAATCCACATCAACATATTGAAAGCCTGCTTTGGCTGCCTCTATTAGTGTTTGTTGCCACTTGTTGATTGTTGCGGGGTCGTCTTTTTCGGTTTGGGGTTTGTTGGTGGCTATGAGTGGTGTTTTTGTGCTCTTGGTGAGTTCTGAGAGGTTTATTGTTTGTTCCAAGTTGTCAAGCCGGATTTCGATTAGATCGGCTTGGTTTTGTTCTGCTTTTTTGATAAGGGTGTGTGCTTCATTAATGGTTTTGGGGAGAATTGAGACACAGATTTTTTGGGTCACTTCTCAATCACCGTTTCATCGGGTACTGATATACCAAAGTGTCTGCCGCCCTTGGCTGCTAGGTGCACCACTACCTCGTCATCTACTTTTAGTTCGGTGACGGGTTTGGAGCCTTTGGGGGTAACGACGCGGATGGTCTCAGCGTTTTGGAGAATGACTTTGATTGTTTTGTCTTGGGCTTGTGCTTCTATGAGTATGAGGGGTCGGATTTCTATTTTTATTCTGCCTACGTTGGCTCTGCGGGTTTGACCTTCGCGGTTTATGATTATGACTTCATCTCCGGCTTTGAACTCTTGGAGGTAGCGGGTGGTTTGGAGGTTGCCCAATGTGTACATTGAGCAGGAGCCAGCGTTTACGCGAAAGGGCCGTGAGTTAACATAGGGGTTTTCGTTAACTTCTGCTTCGACTAAGAATAGACCTGCACTTTGACTGCCCACAAGTATGCCCTCGCCTTGGGTCATCAAATCACAGGTGTCTACACACACTCGTGCGCCTGTGCTGATGGGTTTTGTGGCAACAATTTTTGCTGTTGTCATTTGTAGTTTTAAGGTTTCGGGTTTAACAATGGCGAGTGTTTTGAGTAGTTCTTCGGGGTCGGAGGTTTTGAGCAGAACTCCATCGGTGCCCAGTTCTAGGGTTTCTATGGCGATTTTTGCTTCTTGAGCGTTGGTGACTTCGGCGATGAGTTTGCTTTTGCCCTTTATGCGGGCGATTAGGTTTTCAAGTGGAATTATGCGCCAGTTTTCTGTGCCCACAATCAGATAGGGGATGCCTATTTGTGCGGCTCTAACAATTAGATCCTCAGAGGTTTTGTCTTTGATGGTGATGCGTAGAATTTTGGCGTCGCTTTTCTCCACTTCGGTTTGATTATTTGGAGTTAGTATGTCGCAGATTTGATTGTTTGATAGAAAGTATGCTTTAGTTTCTTTGATGACTACATCAACATACTGTGTTGGAGGCGAAGTTTTGTTTGGGGTTTCTATCCAGAGTTCTTTCAATATTTCTCCCCCAGTATCTTTTGTGCCTGTTCTACAGAGGCGCTTTTGTGAACAATTGCTGAGAGGGCTTTGATGATGGTGGTGGGGTTTTCGCATTGGAACACATTGCGTCCTATTGAGAGACCCGCTGCGCCGCTTTGGATGGCGTCGTGGGTGGTTTGGAGGACTTCGTTTGGCGATTTGCATTTGGGTCCGCCTGCTATGACGATGGGTGCGGGGCAACTCTCGATTACGGCTTTAAAGGTGTCTATACTGCCTGTGTAGTTGGTTTTGATGATGTCTGCACCGAGTTCTGCGCCGATGCGGGCTGCGTGTGCAACTGCATTGGCGTCGTGTTCGTTTAGGATTTTGGGTCCTCTTGGGTACATCATTGCTAAGAGGGGTAGGCCGTAGTGTTCGCATTCTTCGCTGACTTTGCCTAGGTTTGTCAGCATTCGGTCTTCGTCTTGTGCGCCAATGTTTACATGTACGCTAACTGCATCAGCGCCTAGACGAAGTGCTTCTCCGACACTACAGACCTGAACTTTGCCGTTGGGGTTGGGTCCTAGGTTTGATGCGCCGCTTAGCATGACGATTAAGCCTGCATCGTCGGTATCGATGCGTTTGGCGATGCCTTTGTGTACCAAGATGGCATCGACTCTGCCCTCGACTAGTTGGTTGGTTATTTTTTGCATATCGATTATGCCCTGCATGGGTCCGATGGTGACACCGTGATCCATAGGTACGATGACTGTGCGGTCATCTTTTTGCATGATTTTTTTAAGTCTGCGAGTTTTGCCAACGTTCAATTCTCTTCGCCTTTGTGTGTTTTTAGTGCATTTTTAATTAGTTTTAGTGCTTTTTCCTGTTCGTTCCATTCTACAAACAGTAGAATGCTTGAGGTGATGGTCAGAATACCGCTGATGTTTATGCCGTTGAGCCGGAGATCTTCGCTTATCCGACCGATAATGCCCTGTGACTCTTCGAGTCCTACACCGCTTGTTTTGATGAAAACTAGATCTTTTTTGACTGCCATGGCTATGGTTTCTTTGTTGTTTATGGTGATTTGATGAATTTGATTAAAGAGCTCTTCAATGTTTTTACTTTGAGTTACATAGAGAATAATAGAGTTGGTGTTCATCGACATACCTAAAAGGGTGGTATTTTCTCTGACTCTGCCGATGATCTCAGTTATAACCTGAGGGTTAGCCGATAAACCCTTGCCGATAACTGTGATCTCTGCTACCGGTGAGGCATCAGCGATTTCTGCGTTGAGCTCGGAGGATAGACTGCCCGTTATTATGGTGCCTTGTTTGTCAAGATCGCCATGCTGGTTGCTGATAACTCTAACATCGATGTTTTGGGGTTTGTATTTGAGGGCTTTGCTGTGTATGAATTTGGCACCGCTGTCGGCTAATCCAACCAGCGTATTTACCTCAATGGTTGGGATTAAGCGGGGGTTTTGGATGATTTTGGGATCGCTTGACATAATGCCCTCGGCGTCGGTGACAAGCACTACTTGATCAGCGCTTAACCCCTCTGCTAGAATAAAGGCTGTGGTGTCACTTCCACCCCGCCCCAGAGTTGTTATTTTGCCCTCTTTAGTTTTGCCCACAAACCCTGCGATGACAGGTATGGTGCCTTTTTCTACAAGGGGCAGTATGCCTTCTTGGATGTTCTTTTGGCATTCTTTGAGATTTGGATTAGCATTTTGGAAGGCCTCATCGGTTATAATGGGCCATTTGTTATCCATGGGGTCAAAGTAGCAAGCATCAACACCGTTATTGCGCAGTGCCGCGGCAAATATGCGTACGCTGGTGCGTTCGCCCATGGAGAGGATATCATCTAGATCATGTTTTGCTAGTTTCCCATTTGAGGTGTTTTTCGCAGTGCTAAGCAGTGTATCGGTGGTTTTGCCCATGGCTGAGACTACAACTGCGATTTTGGTGCCTTTTTTTGATTCGATGACAACTGAGTTGACTGCTTTAAGGAGCCGTTCATGATCAGCTAGACTAGAGCCGCCAAATTTAACAACAATTCTGTTCGCTTTGACTTGTTTTGTCATTTTATGTTCCCGCCCGTGTTTTGCCCAGAACTGAACTCAAAAGCGCTGGCAGTTCTGGGCTTAAGGAAAATAATCGAAATAATAAAATCCGTAGTCGAAGCTGCATATATGTGCTGTATTGCTGACATTTTTTGCGATTATACTGGACATGCTTCGAACCTGACCAATCACTCAGTACCATAAAAATATAAGCCTTTCGGAGCCGCGGTTGCTTTTTTATTTTCTCCTTAAACCCCAAACATAAATGCAAAGCGGTTTGCTCATTTTATGAGCCAGCCTTTCCGCGTTATGTGGCGGCTGATTAATGAAATTACTGAGACATCTCGTAATTTGGTTTGCCGTATCTTGAATGGATGCACCCAATAAGCTGTTAGGTTATTTTGATGATTTGAGGTATTCTTCCTCCCGTTCCAACTTGCCCTTTGTAGATAACCATAACGCCCTGGATTCCTTCGATTGCTAAACCTCGTTCTATTGCTGCTTGGATGGTTGCTTTGACGTTTTCTCCTTTTACCATATTGCCCACAGTTGTTGCTGCTGCATCCGCTAGGGTTGCGTTTTTGGCAAATATTGTTGCGGCCTCTGCATCACCAAAACTTAGCGCATGACTAAATCGTCCTGAGCTTGTTGCGATGGCTATTGGGAATTCGATGAGTCGAAACCCAAAGCGTCTTGAGAGCGGCTCTTCTCCTGCGGCAAGTGCGACATCTACCGGTTGGTCTGAGTCAGCCATGATTTCGCCGCCATTTTCCACCACCGCTACCCTGCATCCTGTCTGTTTCATGTCTGTGACGGCTAGGTCTGCGAGGGCTCCAGCAACTGCTGCCATAGGACCAACATATGCTTTGGTTGCGGCTTCAGCCATCATTTTTGCAACAAGGGGTTCTTTGGGTGGCGGGATAGGTGTTAGGGTGTGGAGAAATTTGGGGTTAGCTCGAACATAGAGCTCAAGTTCAAAGCGGTTACGCCGAATAGATTCTTTGGCGACCTCTATGGCGTTTGAGCTCTCAGAGATAAGGGTGCATTGAGATTCTTTGAGATTAAAGTTTTCTTTGATGAGACTATCGGTCAAGTTTTCTTTTTCCTGATCTGATTTGCGCCATTGGTTTTTAGGGATTTTATGGCGCGTGCAGGGCAAGCATCCACACAAATACTGCAAGTGCTGCCTAGGCATTTTTCTTTGTTAAACTCAACAGTGTCCTCTTGGTTTGTGTTTATGGCCTCAACGGGACATAGTGCGATACAAGTGCCGCAACTGAAGCATTTTTCTGTGTTGACCTGAATCTGTTTGGGTAAGGTTACAGTGACGCCGCGGCGTTGGAAGGCTTCTGCGATTTTGGTTTCCATCTCATCGGGGATTTCAATTAAAATTTCTCCGCCTTTGTTGTTGATATGGGCGGAGAGAATGGCCATGGGAACTTTGTACTCGATTATGATCTGAGCTGCTATGGGTTCGGCGGCTTGTTCTTCGTTAACTCGTATGAGTAATCTTGCCATTTTGTTATCTCCCTATGAGTTTTGAGACATCCTCTGAGGTGATGATGCCCACTACTCTGTGTTCAGTATCGACCACTGGTAGGGCTGAGATGTTGTGTTGGGCCATGCGCTTAGAGGCGGTTTCTAGGGGTTCGTCGGGTTTGGCGGTTATGACATTGCGTGATTCGATATCTACTAAGTCTTTTTTGCCCTCTGCCATGGCTCGGGTGATGTCCCAGGAAGTGACAATACCGCGGAGTTTACCTTTGTTGTCTACTACAACAATGTGGTTGATGGCTTTGGTGACTAGGAGCTCAGCTATGGCGCGGATTTTTTCTCCTTCAATGCAGGTTACTGCGGGATGCATCACATTTGTAACAAAGGGGATTTCTTCGGTTTGGCGCATCGGTTTACATACGGTGTCGGTGGGTAGTCGTTCTACCGGGGCGGTTAGTGTGAAGGTGCCTTCGTCAATCCAAGTTTTGAGGGTTTGAGCGACTTTTTTTGCCATCTTGAGGCTCGAGAGTGAGCTGACTCGGACTTTTTTGCCTTGGACAGTAATAGTTCCGGATTTGAGTTCTTTGTAGCTGACTTTACCCAAGTTGGGCCGGTCACGTTGAGGTGCGCTGTAGTCTATGATATCGGTAAAGATTTCTTCGTCGCGGATGGCTGTCTTTTTGACTAATCCCTCATTTAGTATTGGAATGGGCACGCCCAGACCCACATACATGCTGGTTCCATACTTGGTAAAACTGGCTCCCTGCAGGAACTCGGGTGACATTTTTTTTGCATCACCTTTGACCATGATGTTGCCGAATTGGTTTTTGGGGTTATGTTGGGTACCCTCGCCAATTATATACCCTGGTGCGCCGCCTAGAAAAATGCGGGTGCCCATACCCATGGTTTCATAGTCTGGATCGTTCATAAGCGGGTTTAGCTCCCCTGCTCCGCTGTAGGTTGCATTTCGGAAGTGGGGTAAGAGTTTGCTCATATAGGTGTAGAGAATCTCATCACTGCTATTAACGGCACAGTTGTAGCGCTGGTAGCAGTTGCGAAAATTGATCAGTTGAAACTGATTGAGATCATCTTTGGTTAGAGTGGTTTTTAGGGTGGTTCGAGGGTAGCAGTCGGTGCCATAGGCAATGGCACGTAATGCCACTTCTTTACCTGCGACCAAATCTTCGATAACATGACCGCCGCCATATTCAACCACATCTTTCTCTGACATGTTGGTGGCGCCTATGAACAAATCCACCGCAGCTCCGGGATGGCAAACCTCCACACCGTTTAGCCATGCACGATCAATTTTGATAGGTGGATCAGAATGTCCTATGTTAATGACTGCTCCTGAAGAACACATAGCACCAAAGGTGCCTGTAGTGACCACATCAACTTCTTTGAAGGCAACCTCAACACCGCTGCTCTCAACAAGCTTTTTCATTTCTTGAGCGGTTAAGACTTGAGCATCGCCTTTGAGGATTTTCTGATTAATTTCCTCAATTGTGCGTGTTTTGCCTTGTTTAGACAACAGCTTGACCTCAAAACAATCGAACAGTCAAAGCGCACATATAATATTTACGCAAAACTCGACAAAACTAACTTTGGCAGTTTGTTTGTCAAGTCTGGTCAAGTAACCCTTTAAGCACTTTTCCTGTTAAACTCAGCGGCAAGCTAGCCAAAACCTTGATCTCTTTTATGGCTTTATAGCTAGCGACTTGACGATTGACAAACTCTTTTAGTTCCTGCTCAGACACATAAACCGCCTCCTTGAGCACGACATAGGCCTTTGGAATTTCACCTGCCTTCTCATCAAATCTTCCAACAACAGCACACATCTTTACAGCCGGATGCTCATACAAGACCGTTTCGAGTTCACGGGGATAGATACTGTAGCCTTTATGTTTGATAAGGTCTTTTTTGCGGTCTACGATGTAGAAATAGCCGTCGTTATCTTTGTAGGCCATATCACCTGTAAAAAGCCAGCCGTCACGGAGCACAAGGGCCGTTTCATCCGGGCGCCGCCAATACCCCCTCATTACTTGGGGACCTCGCACAGCTAACTCTCCAATTTCACCTGCTGCAAGTGTTTTTTCCCCCGTTTGAGTATCTATTATTTTAGCCTCAGTGCCCCTCAGAGGCAACCCAATTGAACCCGCCCGCAAAATCTGCCTCTTATCAATAGGCATACAATGTGTCACAGGCGAGGCTTCCGTTAGCCCATAACCCTCCACCAAAACCCTGCTTGTAACCTCCACAAAACGCTTCTGCACATGTGCCGGCAAAGATGAAGCTCCCGAAATGCACACACGAATCGATGTTAAATCACAACTGGCAAAGGTGCTGTCTGCAAGGAGCATCTGATACATAGTTGGGACGCCACAGAAAACCGTGACCCGCTGTCGCTGGATAGTTTCACAGACCTTACCCACCTCAAATCTAGGTAACAATACCATCTTGGCTCCCAAACTAATAGGCACCGTAAGGCTTGTGGTCATACCATAGATATGGGAAAGTGGCAACGCTGAGAGAAAGACATCTTGTTCTGCGGCATCTATAGCAGACGCAAAAGACAGCGCATTAGCCACAAGATTATCATGAGTCAACATAACCGCTTTAGCGGTACCTGTGGTGCCACCTGTGAACTGAAGTACCGCTAAATCCACCTCAGGATTAACCTCAATATCTGGAACAACCTCCGAAGCTGTCTTCATCAAAACTCCAAAATCGACTACACCTAGTTGCTTTCTATATGTCGGATTGTCTCCATAGCTTTTTGTCCCTGTGACTACTGCATTTTTCAGCTGGGTTTTTTCCCACACTGCTTGTACGATGGGATAGAGCGTATCTATGGTCACTATGGTTTGGGCTTCTGATTCACAAAGCTGATACTCAACCTCTTGGTTGCGGGCAAGGGGACTTAACGTAGTCACAACCATGCCTGCTTTGAGTGCCCCAAAATAAGCTATAACAAACTGGAAACTATTGGGCAGAAAGAGTGCAACCCGTTCTCCTTTTGTTGCACCCAAACCCAACAGTGCATTTGCGAACCGATTACACAGTAAATCCAACTCAAAATAGGCGAGACATCTATCACCAAAAACAAGACCCCGCTTCTCTGAGGTTTTGTGTGCATTTGCTTCAAGTAATCTCTGAAGCGAAATTTTTGGATACTTGATCCTGTCCATAATGATATTTCCTATTTTTTTGTTTTCAATGCTGGTTTAACTGCCAGAAATGCTCTGAATGTTCCTATGTGTTAACTCCTTTTGTTATTTTTTAGAATGTGGTATTTAACCGCTGGAACTTTTGCTTTTTTCCATAGCAGTTTTTTCTTTTTGTTTGTTTTCTTAGTTTGTTGTTTCGTTGGGGTTTTCTGGTTCAATTAGGACTGCGGTTCCAGTTGCCGAGAACAACACAACATTAGATTGGCCTATGCTTGAAGTCTCAACATCTAGTCCGACAATGGCGTTTGCACCCATGGCTTTTGCTCGGCTTCTGAGGCGATCGATGGCTTCCCATCGGGCTTTTTCAACCTCTGAGGAAAAAGCTGTCACTTCGCCTCCAATCATCGATTCTATTCCTCCCACAAATTGGCCCCAGATGCCTCTGGTACGGGGAGTTAATCCTGTTACAATACCTAAGACTTTTTTGATTCTATAGCCCGCAACTGTTGGGGTTGTTACTATGAGAAATGACGCTGTCTCTGTAATCTGGGCACCGCATTTATAGCAGAAGCCTGCGTCGTCAGGCATATTGTTTTCACATTTAGGGCACTTCAAGGTTTGTTCACATGGGAGATAGCTGTAGCTTTTGATTTCAATTTTTCGTTATTATCCTACGTTTTACCATGTTATTTTGGCTTCATTGTACTTGTTTTCTAAAAATCAGCTTTTAGTGTGTTGTTGTATGTCTTGTGATTTTGGTGGCTAACAATGGTGTATAGTGGTTGATGGTGAAATTTCTGGGTGTGCGTGAATAATTTGGCTGTGCGGGGATTTTGCTGGTTTTAGTACAAGTAATTGGTGGTTAACTTTGGTCTATACCAAAACAAGCGATAAATAAACTTATAAACTATTAATTAATAGTAAAAACTTATGGGAGGGGTTGGTGAAGTTGCCACTTCACCCGACAGCAACTTCCCCGCTGTCACCCCTCCCAAAATTTATGGAGCGTACAAAACAATGAATAACAACAAAACAAAAAATTCCTTCTCAAAAAAAGAAAAAAACACACTACTATCACTAAGTATCACACTGATTTTGATAGCATCCCTGTTCCCCCTAATTCCACCGAGCACTGCTGAACCTTCTTCACCTCTAGAAGCATGTGATGGTAGAATTCTTACTCCGCGCCTGACAGGAGATACATCCAATTGGGTTGAAATCGCAAAATATGCTGATTATTCTTTGATTGTGCGCACCGATTACATTAACCTCCGTTCTATTAATCACGGTGACCCAGAATGGCAATATACTGTCTACAGTAACCCATCTGGCAACAATTACCTGGCCACCGGTTGTTATGTCCGTAACTATATCACCGATTGGTTTAACGGCGAAGCCGATAGCGGGTTGGATAACCTGCATAGTAATGCGCGGCTTCGTTCTTATACAATGCAAAACAATGCGATAAATACCATCGGTACCACTGCCTATCCAGAGTCGTTAACCGATGGGTTTAGCACGCCATCCAATATTCAAATGGGTAGCGGTGATAATATTGCCTTCGCGTTAAGCTTTAGTGAAGTTACAGAATTCTTATCCAAAACACATGATGTGTATGGTATGAACCCTGAAAATCAGCCCAGCAATACCATAGCAAATAACAACTTTGCCAAAATCAACATACCTATAAATGCGATTTATATATTTGGCATGTGGCTTCGCTCTCCTTCAACCCGTGTATCTGACACGGCAGGAGCTTTAGCCAGCAACGGCAGAGCCTTCCAAATCCACACAGATGGCAACCTCAATGAACGGGGGCTTGTTTATCCGGCGTTATGGGTGAATTCACACATTTTTAACTGCACTATTGAATATGTGTTGGGCGAGGGTGGTGTAAACCATCCTGATAATCCTGAGTCGTATGTTGCGGACGAAACTATTCCTCCTGTATTCAAACCAGAGCGACCCGGTTATATTTTCACAGATTGGACCGCTAAATATACTGTTGATAATACCCAAATAACTCTTAATCACATAGGCGACAAGGTTTACGAGTTTCCTATGGGTGTTAATGGCGATATCACTCTAACCGCCCTTTGGAGTGCTAGGTATGATTATTTCATTAATTATGATGGCAATGGGGCTTCTGAAGGCATTATGCCTGCTACTTTGGCAAGTATTAACGATTCTGTTAATTTGAGCCCTAATGCATTTGGTCGGGTTGGTTACTCTTTTGATGGTTGGAATACTGAGGCGGATGGTTCTGGCAATTATTATGCTGATGAGGCTCTTTTCACCCGTGACGTTGGTATTGATGTAACATTATATGCCCAATGGACTGCTAGGTCGGATCTTTCGTATGTTGTGCATTATCTTGAGCAGGGTACTGACGAAGAATTAGTTCCATCGAAGACTGTGTCTGGTCAGATTTTTGGTACTGAGGTGTCTGTGTCTGCTATTGATATTGTAGGTTATACTGTGGTTGCGCCTTCAAGTGTGACTGTTGTTATTGGTGTGTCTGGTAATGAGGTTACTTTCTTCTATACTGCTAATACATATACTATTACGTATGACCATAACGGTGGTGCTGGCGTAATGCCTAGTACTGATGCAACTTATGACCTGGCTGTTACTTTGAGTGATAATGCATTTACTCGTGATGACTACCTGTTTATCGGTTGGAATACACAAGCGGATGGTTTAGGTTTTGCTCATAGTAATGGAGCAACTTTCACCTATCTTTATGATCATGATTTAACGTTGTATGCGGTGTGGCTCGAGAAGGGTGGTGTCTCTAAAACTGTTACTGGTGGTTTTTCTTCGTTTGCTGTTGGTGACTCGGTTACTTATGAGATTAAGTATACTTTGCCAAGTAATGTGTCTACTATTGCTGTGTTTAAGATCGTTGACTCTTGGACTGCTGGCCTTGAATACACGAGTTGTGCTTTGACGATTAATAGTGTGCCTCTTTCCTCTGTATCAGTGGATTCTACATCTGTTGCTGGTCAAGTTACTGTTACTCTTGATTCTGCGGATCTTGTGGGTAATGGGGTGGTGGTTCTTTTGGTTACTTTCCAAGTTGTTGGTGTTGATAGTGGTATTTCGAATACTGCCGAAGTGATTATTGATGGTGCGTCGATAGGCACAGAAGCAGAGGATTTGTTTAAGGTTACTTATAATGCGAATTATCCCTCTGGTGCTGTAGGTTCTAGTGGTAGTGTGCCAGTTGATGATAATTTGTACAAGTTTGGTGCGATTGTTACTGTGTTTGGTAATGCTGGTAATCTTGCTGTTGATGGCTGGAGTTTCTTGAATTGGCAGGTTGGGCATAGCTCGTATGTTGCTGGTTCTTCTTTTGTTATTAACGTGAATACCGAGTTTTCTGCGCAGTGGACTGAGGCCAGTTATGCTATTAGTTATGTGTTAGATGGTGGGGTTAATGCTCCTAGTAATCCATCTGAGTATGTTGTATCGGACCTCCCTGTTACGATTGGTAATCCTTCTAGACCTGATTATACTTTCTTGGGCTGGATTGTACAGTATGCTGATGGCAGTGTGGTGTTAACACCTACATCTAATTACGTTATTTCTAAGGGTACAACTGGTGATGTAGTGTTAACTGCTTGCTGGAGTTCAATTAGCGTTGAACCTATCGTTTGGTGCACTGTGAAGTATTATGCTAACTGGCCTAACGCTGAGGCGGGTACTGGCAGTGCACCTACCGATGGTCGTAGTCCATACGTTAGCGGCAGGACCGTTTCTGTTTTGGATCAAGGTACACTAGCTAAGGCGGGTTATACTTTTCTTGGCTGGGCTACAATTCCTGTTGCTAATGTCCCAACATACTTGTCAGGTTCAACATTTACTATACAGGCTAATACTGAGTTGTATGCTGTTTGGCAATTAGACAGTATATCTTTACAAGTTTCATATCTGGTGCATTACTATTTGCAGAATACCAATACTTCGGTAATTGACAGCAAGACTGTTACGGATCAAACTATGGGTGCTTCGGTGACTGAAACTGCGGTTTTTGTATATGGTTATACTGTTGTTGTACCTGCTTCTGTTACTATAACGCTTAATGCTACAGATAATGTGATTATTTTCTACTACACAGCCACCTCTGGTAGCAGAAACACCAACGACGGTGGTAGCGGCAGTAGTTCTTCAAATAAACCCATTCCCTCAACACTACCAACACATCCTCCAACAGAACCCACACCACTACCGACAGAAACCCCGACAAAAACCCCAACAGAGCCACCACACGAACTAACCGAAACATGGGCCCTTACAAATCTAATCCTAAGCATAACAGGTCTCATAATAGCAATCATATTGACTGCTTGGGTACTACTGCAGAAAAAACGTAAATCAGAACAAAAAATCAACACAAAAAACCAACAAAACACAACCGAACGACAAGAAGCGAAACAGCAAAAACATCTAACACTGTGGCTCCTCACATCAATAGTCCTCGGCATAGCAGGCATCATGGTGTTCTTACTAACTGAAAACACAAACCTCCCCATGGGTATAGTCGACAAATGGTCCATAGTAAACGCCATAATCTTCACAGTGGAACTTGTAGCTATAACACTCACTTTCAAGCTAAAAAAAGGCTATAGTGAAGATTAACCAACGTGTATCTTTCTTTAAACTCTATTTTAAAAATAGAGCCTTTCTTTTTTTAGAACTGACTTATTGAGCGTATTTTCAGTTTCTTTGTGACTTTAAAACTTGAGAAAAGGAACTATATACAGAGGACTGGTGCCGGGAGCGGGATTCGAGCCCGCGACTTCTGGACATGGGCGTTTGGCCACCTTTGTTCTCCAGATTATGAGTCTGGCGCCCTAGCCAGGCTAGGCTACCCCGGCACCTATTGCCTCTCGGGTTTTATACCGATGTCATTTTAGTTTCTTTTCATTCATTTAAACCTTTAAAATTCGTACCTAGATATCTTAAGTACTCACTGTAGTTTAGGCAACAGAGTGATTTCAAATTTTGATTATTCTGGATTCTGAAAACTTTCATGGTAGATATTTCCGTTTTTTTGCGGTAATTTACATAAGACAAAATAATGGGTAACGCACATTTCTGCTGAGGATGCTGATATGCTTGGCGATTTTGCTCTCTTAGCTACAACTGCCCGTGGTAATGAACGTGCTATGGTCAACGAGATACTCTATCTCTTAAAAGATGAGTTAGGCGATGTTGAAGCGCAGGCGGCTAAGACTAAAATACGTGGCTTAATAGTTGCCAAAACTGCTCTTGATCCCCTTGAGGTCATAGCAAAGTTCCGTGCAATCTTGTCTGAGCGGCCCTATGCGTTTCGTTATGCAATACGTATTGTACCCATACAGCATGTCGTAGCGACCGATTTAGCTGAAATCAAAAAAGTCACCGAAGCGCTGGCGGTAAAAATCGGTGAAACACAAACTTTTCGAGTTACTGTTGAGAAACGTTTCACAGAGTTGCATACTATCGATATCATTCAAGCCGCGGCAGGAGACATCAAACGTAGTGTTGATCTCCACAACCCTGACTTGATTTTACAGATCGAAGTTTTAGGTCCTCAAACCGGTATCTCACTTATAAAACCGACCGATATCTTGGCTGTTGTTAAAGAAAAAATGCTCTAAATTTGCGTAGCCAACAGAGCTACCCGCTCAATCACCAAATCTACTGTTTTGGATTTGTTGTCTGCTGTGGTTTCTAGTTCGGTGTGAGTGATCTGGAAGGTTTGATGAATTTTTGTTTCTTTTTCTTTTGTCATCTCAAGAACGGTCTCATCGGGGTTTGTACCGATGTATTCTGTTAATGTTCTAAGAGTGTCCTCTGTGTGTTTTTGTTCTTTGGCTATGATAATTATTGCCAGAGTTTGGGTTTGGGCTTTTATTCCAAGGCATTCGATGGCTTTTTGTATCTGGCGTTTGGCTGAGGCATAGAGCATGGTTTCCATTGCGATGCTTTTGGCGGTGTTGGTTTTGTTTTGGAATGCCTGCAGGGCGTTTAAGACGGCGAAGTAGAGGTGTTTGGGTGAGGCGATGAGTTGGGCGTCAAAGAATTGTATGTCTGTTTGTTGTGTGGTTTGTTTTCGATGGGTTTTTAGAAAAGTCTCTGCTTTTTGAAATGTTATGTTTTTGTAGCCTGTGATTTCGATGTATCTGTTGTATTCTTCGATATAGTGTTGCATGTTTGGTTTTCCTTTGGTTGTATGTCTTTTATGAGTTTATCGATTAGTTGTTTTGGTAAACCGGCTTTTACCATTTTTGTAAGTTCTTTGTTGATTTGTTGTTGGTTTGTTTGTTGAAGTATTTTTCTGAGGGTTTCTTTGGTGTCCCATGGAAAGATGATCCAGTTTGTTGTTTGTTTCTCGTAAAAGTCGGGGGTGACTATGGAGTGGGGTTTGTGGTATAGGGTGGCGGTTTTGATTTCTGTGGCTCCTTGGGTTTGGAGGTGGGTTTGGGTTAATTCGTGGGTTTTTCCTGTGTCGGTAACATCATCGATTAAGAGGATTTTTTTGTTTTTCACAGGGGTGGTTAGGGTTTGTTTTAATGTGGGGGTTTGTTTGGTTTTGGCGATGTCTGTGTAGAATTCTGTTTGTATGGTGGTAATGGGGTAGATTTCTAGGAGGTCTGCTAAGATGCGTGCGGGGATTAGTCCGCCGCGTGCGATGGCTACTATGATGTTTGGTTTGTAGGGGGTAGCTTGGATTTTTTGTGCTTGACAGAGCAACATGGTGTAGATTTGGGTCCAGGTGGGAATTTCATATTGGATGTTATTGTTGTTGTCTGTCATGTGTGGTTCTCTTTGGTTGTTTCGCAGTGGGCTTGTTAAGCTTTGCTGTGTTGGGTTTGTTTGTATCGTTTGTCTGTGGATCTCGTTTTGGTGGTTTTTGTGTTGTTGGTGTGTGTGGTTTGGTTTTGGTGTTTGTTTGTTGTATTTTTTTGTTGTTTTTTATTAATTCTGTGTTGTTGCGTCTGCAGATATATATCATGAATTGTAATATCGTTCAAATGCTTTGGTGTATCACAAGTCTTAAAAAATAAACGGAGAAAAACGCCGATGGTAAAAAATATGAACGAAGAGAAAATAAAGCGTGTACTCACCGAACCTAAACTCGCCTCTATCAAAACAATGCTTGAGAAGGATCATGCAATTGACTGTCTGCTTCTACTCTACGCCGGCCGTGGTAAATGGAAAGATGCTAAGGGCTTTATGCAGGACAACAACCTGACATTGAGCGATGGCACCTTTAGAGCACGAATGATTGAGATTGAATCTTTGGGTTTAGCAAAGAGTGAACGCATCGACCCGCTCAAAAAGTACTACACCAAAACTGAGCAGGGCGAAGCTGTTGCAAAACTGCTTCTCGGGTTCTTTGACGAATTAAAACAATAAATCTCTCTCTACACTTCTAATTTATTTTCTTCTTTGTTTTTCCATTAATTGATACTATGCTCTATTGATGATGCTGGTGTCGTTGTTTCTATTTGTTAGTTGTTGCTTGCTATGTAGTGTATAAAATTTATGTGGGGATACAAAATAGATAAATTCCATTTTGTTGCATCTATAACTTGGGATGATGTGAGGCGACGGCTTCGAGCCTTGCGGCTGTGAGATCTCGTCAATCATCGCTGACCCAAGTTTTTGCAGTTTTTTTGGTGTTTTTTACATTTTTGACCTTTTACTTTGCCTGCATTTTTGCTAAAAGTTTTTATACGCGTCAGCCCCATTGAAAACCGTCACATTAACTCATGTATCAAAGCTATCCAAGCTTTTAGAGACATCATGAAGAAAACAGTTGTGGCAGAAGAAAAACATAATGCAAATTCAAACATTTAGTGACCTACCGTTAAGTCCAGAGGTTCTAAGAAGCTTAACCGAACTTGGGTATACAACCCTTTTTCCGATTCAAGCTCAAGCCATACTTCCTCTGTCCGAAGGTAAAGATGTCATAGGTCAAGCACAAACCGGAACTGGCAAAACAGCCGCTTTCGGCGTTCCCATGGTTCAAAGTCTAAGCCGCGACATACGCGGCGTCCAAGGACTCGTTCTAGTTCCCACACGCGAACTAGCCGTACAAGTCGCCGAAAACATTGCTAAATTCGGCAAATACGCCAAAGTTAGAGTCCTACCAGTCTATGGCGGCGAATCAATTAACAAACAGATCCACGCACTGGCAAGCGGAGTCCAAATAATCGTTGGCACCCCCGGCCGAGTAATCGATCTCATGGAACGCAGAGTACTAAACCTGAGCACAATACGCTTTGTCGTACTCGACGAAGCTGACCGCATGCTCGACATGGGCTTTATCGAAGACATGGAATTCATCCTCTCAAAAACACCCCGCGACCGCCAAACAGGCCTCTTTAGCGCAACCATGGACGAAAACGTCATGCGCCTAACAACCAAATACATGCGCAACCCGCAGAAAATCTTTGTCAGCAAAGACGAAATCGCCATAACAAAAATGAAACAATACTACCTCGTCGTCAACCAAGGCGGCAAACTCAACGCCCTCTGCGACCTCCTCCAAGACGACCGCGTTGAGAAAGCCATCATATTCTGCCGAACCCGCCATGAAACCAGCCGCCTAGCTGACCAACTCTACAAACGCGGTTTTCGCACCCAAGTCCTACATGCAGGCTTCACCCAAGCACAACGCGACCGCTCCATCAACGAATTCCGCCACGGCAGACGCAACCTCCTAGTAGCAACCGATGTCGCCGCACGCGGCCTTGACATAGCAGATATAACCCACATATTCAACTACGACGTCCCCGCAGACCCCCCAGTATATTTCCACCGCATCGGCAGAACCGCACGTAAAGGCGAAGACGCCACAGCAATCACCTTGGTAAACTATGGCGAAATGTCCAACTTTAACAACATCAGAGCCCTAACAAAAACCCGCATCGAAGAAATCAAAGGCGAACCCGCCTCAAAAGAAGACTCACCCATACAGGGTTTCTTCTAAACACTTCTTTATTTAACCCTCCCTTTGTTCTTAATCACACAATAACAAAAACTCGGCCAACCAAAAACCAAAACCGATAGGCTGGCAAAAATTAGCTTAGTTAAATCAAAAATTTCTAAACAAATCAAAAGATATCTTTAAACCCAAAACGCGACAAACCTGTTGTGCTTAAGCAAATCTCAAGAGAGCAATCTGACTCTGAGCCGGCTTTTATTCCCCCTCTGAGGTTGTGAATTGTTTGCGGCAGAAACGGTTACGGTTTTTTGCTGGATAAAGTTTTTATGCCGCTTTGAAACTCTACTCCCGAATATTAAAGGATGATTCAAAAGATGGCCCTACAAAAAGGAGATTTCATTCTTCTCGATTATGTAGCGAAAGTTAAGGAAACAAACGAAGTTTTCGATACAACCAAAGAAGATGTCGCCAAAAATGCACACCTCCACAAAGAAGGAGAATTCTATGAACCTAAACTCGTCGTCATAGGTGAAAGCTGGGTTCTAAAAGCCCTCGACGAAGCATTGTTAACAGCTGAAATCGGCAAAGAAACAAACGTAGAGATACCTGCCGACAAAGCTTTTGGTCCCCGTGACCCTGATAAAATCCGCCGGGTCCCCATAAAGCAACTCTACGCCAAAGAAATCAACCCCATTGTGGGTGCACGCATCGAATTCCAAGGCAAAACCGCTACCATCCGCTCCATCGGCGCAGGCAGAGTACTCCTAGACTTCAACCCTGCCTTAGCAGGACGCACTCTTATCTACGATCTAACCGTTACCAAAAAACTCGAAGTTGCTGAAGAAAAAATCGGTGCCCTAATCCACCGCAGAGTTCCAGTTGTTGAAGAAAACAAGTTCAAACTAACAATCCAGGACAAAAACTTAACCATCGACATGCCTGAAGAAACATTCTATGTCGAAGGAATACAGATTGCCAAACGCGGCATCGCTATGGACATCCAAAAATTCCTTCCCGACTTGGCAGAAACCAAGTTTGTAGAAACTTTCACAGCTGAACCCAAACCTGAAACCCCCGCACCAGTCACTGAAGAAGCACCCGTAGAAGAAGCGAAAACTGAAGAGTCACAATAGACTCTTAGCTTCTAATTTATTTTTTATAGTGGAATAGTTTAATAATTGCATGATCCAAAATGGGTATACACGGCTTCTTGTAGGGTTTTACATTTAGGTGTCAAATCTGTCAAGGCCCGTTTCATATTGGCCCACCACTTCT
>JAIRQQ010000103.1 GCA_031256395.1 Nitrososphaerota archaeon | reverse complement strand
GAGTTAGGTCGCCTTCAACTGTTATGTTTTCGATGGGGATTTTTTGAGTTGATGAGGAGGGGGTCATCAATTTATGGCCTCGGAGTTTGGGTGGTTTGTTTTTTTCTGTTTTCTTGGAGCAACGTTATGACTTCTTGGTCACTTGTTTGGTTAAAGTTGTTGTAGAATTGGCCTATGGCTTGGAAAAAGTCGGGTGTGTAGGGGCATATTACGTGGTCGGTTTGTTGTTTTAGTTCTTGTATGGTTGTTGGGGGTCCGACTGGAATTGCGATGGTTGTGGTTGCGGCGTTTTTGTTTTTTACAGATAAAAGTGCCGCTTTCATGGTGGAGCCTGTGGCTATGCCGTCATCAACAAGAATAACGTGAAGTCCAGATACATTTGGGGCGGGCAGGTTTTGGCGGTATGTTTTGAGTCGGCGTGCGATCTCTGTTTTCTGCCGTTCGCTCTCCTCTTGGATGTATTGGCTAGTTATGGCTAGGTAGTTGATGGTATTGTTGTCAAGAACTGTGGTGCCGTCTTCGGTTATGGCGCCTATGGCTAGTTCGGGGTTGTTGGGTGCGCCTAGTTTGTGGGGTATGATTACATCTAGGGGCAGGTTTAGGGCATCTGCGATTTGGTAGCCGACAACCACTCCGCCTCGGGGAATTGCCAAAACTATAGCGTTTTGGCCTTTAAAAGTCTCTAAAGCCGATGCTAAACGTTTGCCGGCATCTATACGATCATTAAAATAAGTCATGGTAGATACCTCAGAAATCTACTTGATAAATGGCAGATTTAGGTATAAAAGGTGGTGCCTGCACACCAAAAACAACATCGCCTAATAGTTAGTCAAAGTAATCATTTCAAAAGTTGGCGTTAACTTGCTTGTAGATGTTTAGGGTTTGTACTGCGTAATTATGTGAGTTCTATACAGGATAAGTTTCATCTGATGAGAGAATCTGAGCAATTGAATTTAATTTGGGTCAGTAAACCTAACGGTAAGATATTTTGGGGCAACCAAAATAGGCACACCTATAAAAGAGTCCGGAACAATCATGCCTACATTAAAAGCGGATTTAAGATGAGTGAACAACCAAACGAACAACCAGCTCAAACTCAGATAACTAAACTTTTAGTCGATGACCCCGAGAATTTTCAGTTTCATGCGGCATACCTTGTTTATGAGGAGGCCTTTGATAAGGCACGTGACAACCAAGCGAAAACGGAGCTCAATCGGAATATTTTAGAGTTAAGCGAAAACAAGATGGATACTGAAACGTTTTACATGAATGTGTCTCGTTTTCGAAAACTAGACGTTCCTCGACAGGAGCGGTTTTCCATGCAGACACAACGTAAAAAAGACTGGCGCAAAAAGGAACAACGTCAAGACAGAATTAAGCGTCATAAAAAATAGTAAATAAACACTTGGTGTCTACATGACACCTTAATTTTAACATCTAAAAACTAAGCTAAAGAGGTCTTTGCGATAATATTTTTGTTTTCTTTTTGGTTGTTTTTGTTTGACCTCTATTCTTCTTTGTCTTCGTTTCTTTGATTTTGGTAATAACAATGTAGACTCATGTTCAATGTATCTTTTGGGTGCATCAGCTTTAGCAGAGTTCCCCAAAGGTGTAACCACACGCTCCAAAAACCTTCAAGCTCAACTCAGACAAAGAAAAACTGTATTACTTAACTATTTTCTATCGCATCAAATCACAAAGCTAATCGAGATAGCCTCATATACTTTTTTGTCCAATATACAGACAAGCAGGCGCCGATATGACCCAAAAAACTAAACGCCGTACAAAACTTCAGGCGCATTCGATTTCGGATTCGACTAATTCTATGTTTAAGCAAAGAGGATTTTGTAAAAAGTTAAGTCCACGTAAAGGTATACAAGAAGCGTTCAAGTTTCTGGTTCACAATATTGGGCAGATTTACTACTCAATGTATCTAAATCCCAAATTGTTAAGGATGGAAAGTCGTAAAATAATTTTGTTCGCAAAGTCTAATTACAGATTTTGTTTATCAGGTGTCTAAACTATGGATGCTATATTTTTGTATTTAGTGGAATTTTTAGTATTTATAGTGGCACTAATTTTTTCCTGTGAATTTTTGATTAAGTGGTATAAGCCATTGCTTTCGAAACGGCCGCTTAACAGGAACAAATCGGCAAGATACATACTAGGCTTACTGCCTATAGTCTCGCTTGGTGTTATTTTATTTACCTTGAGAATGTTAGCTTCGTTCGATGTTGTGGACAGTTTTATTTACATTTCGATGTATCTGGTTTTAGGGATTGCATGGCTTTTCCTTGGGGTGACGCTTATGTCGGGTATTTTTGATTTGTCATGGCTTGACGATGCGTTTAATTTGAATAATAAAGCGGCTTTAATAGCGGTCGTGGGTGGATTTCTTGGATTGACACTTATTTATTCTGGCGCAAATATCGGGAATGGACCGGGATGGTGGTGTGTTGTTTTTAGTGGAGGATTAGGTCTTGGTGTATGGATTGTTCTTGGGCTTGTAATTAACAGTTGTACAAAAATTTTTGAGCGCATTACCGTTGAGAGAGACATTGGATGTGGAATACGGTTTGGATCTTACCTGTTGGCAAGCGGAATTATTTTGGCGAGAGCGTGCGCCGGCGATTGGACTTCTTTTTATATGACCACCGTTGAATTTGCATATGGCTGGCCGGTGCTTGTTTTGGCAGGAATTTTAATTTTAGTTGAGCTATACTACATTCATAGAGCTAAATCGAATAAAACTAATAGCACTATTTTTGGTTCAATAGTTTTGGGAGCTGTTTTTGTAGCAATAGCGATCACAAGCACATATTTGTTGCCGCCAACAAGTGAAAACCCAATATATAGAGTAGCACTCGGAGTCTTTTGGGGCCTGCATATATGAATCACTCAATCAAACTTGAATTGATTCCAGAGGATAAGTATTCCGATTATCGGTACAATGTTATTTTCAAAGCGTACAAATGGGATCCACAGGTTGGGGACAGTAACACCGTTTCCAGACATGTTGTCATATTAGACCCAAAAACTGTTGAACAATTAAAATCATGGGCTGAACAGTTGTCAAGTGAAACAATGCTTATGGAAGAAGGACTGTTAAAAAACCTTGCTTTAGCAAAAGAACTGGGATTGCCCGATAAAATAAGAAAAACGCTTGGCCGTTCGTCAAATTATAATCGAAATAAAAATGTCCGCCTGATGCGTTTTGATTTTCATCCAACCAAAACCGGGTGGGCTATATCGGAGGTAAACAGCGATGTACCAGGAGGTTTTGCAGAAGCATCGATTTTACCCGAAATCACCAATACATATTTTGATGGATACACACCCGCTGAAAATTTTTCGAACATAATGGTTGAAGCCTTTAAAAGCAAAACTAAAGCCACCGCAAATATAGCTTTTGTTCACGCGACAGCCTACTCTGACGACCGACAAGTTATGCAGTTTTTAAGTGACCGTTTCATGGAAAACGGCATGAATACAGTTTTTGCTGCACCAGATCATATAAAATGGGTAGATAAAAAGGCGTTCAGCATTGTAGAAGGAAATGAATGTGAAATCGACGGGATTATTCGGTTTTTCCCATTAGAATGGCTTGTCAGTTTGCCACGAACAGCAAAATGGCAAGGGTATTACGACTGTGAAACGGTATCCTGCAATCATCCAGCAGCCATATTAACCCAATCAAAAAGATTACCGCTTATTTGGGATAAACTTGGCGTCAAAATTCCCGTATGGAAAGAACTATTACCAGAAACAAAATCTCCAAAGGATGTAAATCCACAAAATACCAATTGGATTTATAAACCGGCACTGGGAAGGGTTGGAGAAGGAATTTCAATCAAAGAAGCAATCAGTAAAAAGGAACTAACAGAGATTGAAAAATCCGCGCGCAGGGATTCAAAAAACTGGGTTTCTCAGCAAATGTTTGAAAGCGCTCCTGTTAAATCGGTAAATGGTGAAAATTATCATTTGTGCCTGGGCGTGTTTACGATTGATAGAAAATTTGCAGGAATTTACGGAAGAATCAGCTTGTATCCACGCATAGATTCTAACGCGGAAGATATTTCGGTATTGGTATCAAAGGAGAGCGTATAATGAAAGACAAAATGAGCATGTATAAAATTTGGGCTCCAGACAACGCTTTGTGGACGCAATGGACAAAACCTGTGTTGTTTACAAGTTTACCATGTAATAATAATGAGGGTAATTGCGAGTTAAAAACGCCTAATGCTAACCATATGCAAATGGCTGATTACAATGCAGTTATTATTGTAGATTTACCCGGAAAAGAAAGTGTTGACGAAGGACTGGCTTTGGCGCAGTGCGGATATAGACCGGTGCCTCTGTACAACGGAGTATACGGTAATTCAAAATTTTCAATGATTGTAGATGTACAGGGCATTGCCGAAGCGTTACAAGAGGGAACCGATATACTGTCTTCGTTAAATATCAAAACAGATGCTCTACCAGTATTTCTATTAGATTCTAACAGAATGACCGGACAAGGAAAACAACCGGGCAAATATGATAACCGCTGGTGTGTTTTTCCGCAGGATATGCCCTCCGCATCTTTTCTATTGAAAAGCGGCATTCAAAAAATTATTGTACGCTCCACAAGGATTCAAGAAGATTTAGCGCACATCTTATTACGTTATCAAAATCAGGGCATCAACATCTTCCTATGCGACAATGACGAAATCCCAAAGGAGATAAAAGTTTCAAAACCGTCACTGTTTATGAGCCTTTTTTACCGTTCCAAGGTAACTCTCGGCTTAAGCCGTAACGCAACCGGCGGATTTGGCGCAGTTATCCCCGAACCGCAAATAGGCGGGTCAAACAGGGGATATTATTGGTATGGATAAACTTTGGGACAAAACTCTTTGAAACCATTTGCATGGTTTCCCTTTGAATACACAACCATTTAGCTAAGAGAAGTTAAAATTTAGCTATAGCTTAAGTATTTTGGGCTGGATACATAAATTTTTGTAAAATACACCAAACACAAAACAAAAAACAGGCGGTTTAGGGCAAGCCAGTTATGGAAGAGAAAAAGAAACAGAAGAAGATTGATCAACTGTTTTTTTCTTGTGTGTAAACACAAACCGCACAGCCAGGATCAACACCGCCAATAGGCGAATAACCTACAGAATAGTCCAATTATCCACCAGTCCCATTGGATGAGTCATATCCTCAGTTAATAGAAAAACAACAATACCTGCAACACCCATGACAAGTGCGGCAACTAACCAATAACTAAAGTGATTGTTTTTCTGTTTTTTTGGTTCCTCGCTGGCTTGTGATTTCTTTTGCTTTTTCTTATGTTGCAACAGAACACAAACAACTACAACGATAGCCAATATGAGACCCGCTACACTTAGCACTAGGTTTACAAGGGCCCACATTTGTACGGGTTCGTCAGTGTCATTGCGTGGAAGGGGTATTTTGCTTGGCGAGGGCGGAGCTGCACTTGGAACTGGAGGTGTCAACCAATATTCACCTAAACATCCACCCAATCACAAAACAACCAACACCACAACATCAACAACAACCCAACACCTAAACAGACACTAAACCTAAGACAAAAACAAACCACAAAACAAATGTGTATACCGACTGCCAACAACCAAAGCATGGAACCAAAGCTACCAGAATAGATACCTTGCTAAGATGCAGATATTTTGATTCTTAAACGTGAATTATAAAATCAAAGACACCTATTCGCCGACTTTTTCCTAATCTCTTCCTGCTGCTGGGGTGAAAAAACCTCTTCGGCACATACAGGGCACCTCAGAGCCGCCACATCATAAAGCACCACATCGCCGACTTCTAAATCAAACACAACCTCAACATATTCGACACAACAAATAGGACAGAGCAAAGCACCGGCCTTTGTATCTTTGCCTTTGGTGCCATCAGGTATAATCCACGTTTTGTCATCTGTCAGGTCTATCACCACTCAAAACAGCGGTGCACTAAGTAATAAATAACAGGGTATATTGTGATCCACGTTTATCTGACACACCACAATTTAGCCAAAACCAGCAGTCCATCAAGCATATAGTCCTCTAGAGGTAACTTTTACCGCTAAACAACGGTATTGATAGAACAGTTATACCCGCAATTTTTACACTGATTCTGTTGTTGTACCGCCTGAGTTATATGCGGGTATCAAGTTTAGCCGCTATATGTTACTCTGTAGTTTTTTGCCGCAACAGCCGCAGAAAATGGCATCAGAGGGATTTTTTGCCCCGCAATTTGTGCAGATTATGATATCTGTTTGTTGAGATGAATTTTGGGAGGGCTTTTGGTGCATTTCTTCGTTGACGCGGTTAAACGCTGTCTGTATTTCACGTGCGGCAAAAGTGAATGCTTTTTCTAGTTCGATACCGGTTTGGTAGAGAGCTGTACGCAGTGCATCTGTGGGGTAGGTGGCTTGGGCGGTTTTTCCGGCTTCTGTTTTGATGCCGCATCGCGCACAGAAGTAGGCGTCATCGGAGATTTGGGTGCCGCATTTTGAGCAGTAAACCATTTTTGTTACCGCTAAGAGTTGGTGTGGTTTAGAATTTAAGGTTTTATTATCTTATCGTTATTATTTTGATTGCTTGTTTGTTGTCTTTTTTTGAGCACCGATTCTGTTTTGTCAAAGATGTATTGGTCGTAGTGTTGGGTGTAGTAGAGTTGGAGATATTGGGCGGCGAATTGGGGGTGGAATGGTAAATCGGAGGGGGTTAGTTTTTCTTTTTGTTCGAGTTGTTGGGTTATGGTGGTTTTTGCTGTGGGGTAGTTGAGGAGGAATTCTTTGCGGTCGGCATATATTGTAAGTGTTTGTATGGCTTCATTGATGTGATTAAGAGTTAGGGGTAGGGTTTCTAGGATTTGGTTGATGGGGTATGGGGTGGTGTTTGTGAGTGTCTTGAGGGTTTTTTCTAGTTGTTTGTGTAGGGTGGTATTTTTTTCCCAGATGTAGTCTTGGGTGGGTAGGAGGTTGGTGATTGTTTCTTGGTTGTGTGTTAGGTTTGTGTAGAGTATTGAGAGTATGTCGGTTGATAGGGTGATAGCATTTTGTACGTCGGTGGTTAATTCTACAACATCGTGTAGGGTTAGTTTTTCTTTTTTTGCGCGGTGTTCTGCTGCGGTTTGTATGTCTTTTGCTTTTTTGGCGTAGGTGAGTATTTTTTGGGTGTTGTTGCCAAAGGCTTGGGTTAGTGTTTGGGTTTGGTTGTTTAGTAGCAGTAGGTTTGCTATGGGTTTTAGTGTGTGTTGGAGGTGGTGATTGGTTGTTTGGATGTCTGGGCTGTATTGGCGGGTCCAATTGTTGAGCGCGTTGTAGAGGGCTTCGAGGGCTATCCAGGGGGCTTGGTTTGTGGAGAGTTTTTCTTGGGCGAATTCGATTGCTTTGCTTTTTGGGGGTAGGGTGGGGTCGTAGAGGGGTTGTATGATGTTGTAGATGGGTATGGCGGTTGTGGTGACTTCTTGGGTTAGGTTTTTGGCTGTTTGGATGATTTGTTTGATGGTTTCTATGCGTTCTTCTATGGGCATTTGTTTTTGGTTGTTTATATTTAGGGTGGTTTGGATGGGTAATTCGGCAGCTCTGAGTTTGCCAATCCAGTTTGTGAATTCACATGTTGAGAAAACTTGATATTTGTAGAGCAGGGTGTTGAGTTCTGTTTCGATGGTTTCATGGTCTTTGTTTTGTTTGTTTAGGTTTGTGAATTGTTCGTCGAGTTCTTGTTGTTGGAATTCTTTTTGAGTGGCGCGTTTGAGGGTGTCTTGGAGGGTTTCTTTTAGGATAATTATTTTTCCTTCGGGTAGACGGGTATTTACGGGAGTGTTTTTTGTTACGTTTTTGATTTGGTTTTCTAATGTGAGTGTTTTATCTAGGAGCATTTGGGCTTTGGTGGCGATTTCTTGGTTGGTTGTGTGTTGTTTGGGGGTGTTATCCATAAAGAGTATGGGCATTGTGAGGAGCAAGGTTGCAAATATGCCCAGAATCATGGTTGTTGCATTGATATCTGCTCTAAAGGCTAGCTGGGTTTGAAGTGTAGTGGCTAGTATGAAAAATAGTGCGGCAGTGAGGGTTGCTGTTATGCAGGGCAGAAGTCTATCTGCTGAACCGATAAAGTTCTCTTTGACAAGTATGCGGGTGAAAAAAAGCATAGCCGCTATCAAGCCGGCGATTATGATTATAAATATGACAATACCTGGAACGGAGTCAAGATATTGGGTGAGGACCTCAGTTATGGTGCGTCCGGTCCAGTCGGGGATCCAAGTGGTCTGGCCGGCAATGTTGTAGAGAATTTGGGAGCTATCATATAGTCGAAATTGTGACATGGCACTTGTGAGATCTTGAGAAATAGAGCTCAGAGAGCCAAACAGGGGTGGTGCGGAGCCAGGTGCAACCCACCAGTCGGTGCGTTCAATGAGTAAAACAGTATATTGGTAGTATTGCATAAGTTGAAGCGGCACGGAGAGTAACACATAGTAGATAAGGGTGAGAGAAACAAATTTTTTAAAAAATACGGCTGAAGCTAAAATTAGCGGTATGGCCAAAAAAATGGTTGGTTCAAAGAAAAGTGCCACTACTGCCAATATACCAAAGTCTATGGCAAGTGCGCTTCGGTAGCGGTTAAATAGAGCAGGCAGAACCGTGAACAGCACCATCCAAATCACTATAAAGACAATACGTACCGTGGTGCCTCCTAGAAAGGAGATAAAGTAGAGCTCAGAAAGATGAAAGATCAACCCTAACCCAATGACTGCACCTCCTATGGGCATACCAAATTGGGGTTTTTGGTAAGTGATAAAAGCAACTAGAAAAGCCAAAAGTATAGGCAGAGGTTGGGGAAACAGGGGTAAAAAAGACATACCCAAACTCATGGCAACCAGAGTTACCGCAAAAGTGAAAAGTTTAAACGCCGCCGTTTCAGCTTGGCGTTCACGTTCGTCTGTTTCGTTTTTCCTCTGTTGTCTGGCTTTATTCCAGCGGCTTATGCCCGAAAGCTTATGGTGGAGCTTTAACAAGCAATATACCTAAACCTTATTTTATGTAAACTACTCTTAAAGGTTATGCAGGTACACCCGATGAGGGATGGAAAAAACACATTTAATGTCCTCTCAAGTATTGAAAAACACATCGAATCGCTAAAACCTCTGCTACCTAAACAGACCATAGTTTGCATCGGCGAGTACCCCATAAAAACAGTTCTAAAACAACCCACAGCAAACATTGCCTTACCGATTTTTATCGAAAAATCAAGTGAGGATATCTACAAATGGATTCCACCCAACTATACACCCCAATTGGTGCGGGGCTTTGAGGAGGAAGGCATTGATACTCACTTCTGGTACGATGTGCTTCCCGCCATGGCCAAAGATACTACAGTTATTGAGAGTCTAAAAAAGAAGCCTACCGAGAATCTGCGAAGTGCGCTAATCTTTGCATCTGTTTGGGATGGCGTTGGCAGTGCCGCAGTGCCAAGTCTAACCAGCAAATTCAGAAACCAAAACATCGATTCCCTATCTATGGTAGTGCTACCCTCAAAAATTCAACCGGCCGACGCTCATTTTAACGCATATGCCTCTTTACAAATGTGCCAATCAACAAAAGGCGCAACGGTTTTACTCTTAGGCCGAGATGAACTGGAAACTTTTGAGGGAGTGGATAGAGAAGGCACCCAAATCAGGGGTAAAGAAGTTGTTAATTATCTGCTTAGCTTGTTTTTAGCTAAGGAACTTTTGGTACAAGAAATCTCAGAACTTGCACGAACTTTTGATATCAAAATGTTTTGTATCGCAGCAGTTACAGCGGCCAGCTACCGAGTCTATGGCTCCTTAACAAACATGTTAAACACTGCGCTGTTAAAACCGCTTTTAAGCTTTGAGTTATCCAAATCCTCTTTGCTCTATGTACTTCTACGAATGCCCTCAACCCTCAAAGAACAAATCCCAAGAACCGAAATCGAACTATCCATCACTATGTGGTTTAAAGAAAAAACCAGCCTCCAATCTATCCATATTACAGAACCCATCTATACCGAGGATATGACTGATCGCATAGATATGGTGCTTTTCATCGGCGGTTTTGACATCAACACCTTGTTTGGAGCACAAGATACAAAGGTACAAAAACTTAAAAACATGGCAGTTAAGAAGGGGTATATAACTAAAGATGGGCAACTGCTTCTCAAAGTTGACGACACAGAAGAACCCCAAACCCAACAGCCTCAGAAAATCAAAGAACCCCCAAACCATCAGCACAAACAGAACAAAGTCAACCCATAGAAGAACCCCAAACTGTTAACAAACTAGCTCCAACCGTAGAGGCAAAAACCGATCCACCAAACAACAACAAAATTAAAAGTAAAACAGGAGATCTATCAGATGGGATATAGTGTTGATTTGAATCAAATACCGCTTCTCCAATATATGGAAAGTCTAAAAAAACAAAAGTTGCTACCGGGTCGAAAAATACTATTAGAGAATCTAGAAGAAAATTTCCACAGAATAACAGCTGTGGGTATTGGTAATTTGGCTGAACTTAAAAACAATATCTCGTCGACCCCGCGGCTTGCCGCATTTGCCGCAAAAACAGGTGTGCCTGAAAATTATCTAATTATTTTGAAAAGAGAAATAGGCAGTCTGGAGCAAAAACCCGTAGCCATACCTGATTTCCCAGATATTTCTGCCAACACCATCTCCGCTCTTTTGAATAAGCACATAAAGACATCAAAAGACGTATATAATTTAACAATCAACCCCAACAACATATCTGCAACAAGCCGAGAAATAGGCATTGAAGTCAACGAACTGCAAGAATTAAGCAGTTTGTGCAATCTTGTCAGAATCAACGGCATAGGACCAATCGCCGCAAGAACCCTATATGAGAGCGGCTATAGAAACATTGCCGAAATTGCCCAAGCAAAGGCATCGGAATTGCTTGAGCACATGAACACAGTTAATGCGAACAAACAATATTATAAAGCTAAACTTGGCGAAAAAGATATGCAGTTTATCATAGATGCAACCAATATGATTCTGAAAACAGATAAGTAAAATTTAGAGCAACACTAAAGTTGAGATAACTCAAAGAGCGCCACTCTCGGAATTATTGCAGATGCCTACTCGTTTATACTCAAACACCTACTTGAACAAAGAGACGAAATAGAACCCAAATCAGTTGTAAAGAAATACATGACAACTACCCCGACGGAAAAAACTACCACAAACACTACAATCGTGAGGTTATTATTTCGATTGACTATCGTGTAAGTCACTTTGTGGTACTCAGCTTAGGCGGTGGATTTAAGGAAACAAAGTAGAGAAGGGTATAGTTGCCGTTTTAGGTTAATCTTTGGGGTTGTTGATGTTGCTATTGTTGATCGGTGGGGTATGGCCGTTGTTGTTTTGGTTGATTTCTTTGATGATGTCTGTTGCATATACACTGTGTTCGAGTAGAAATGAGCGTGAGAGATAGCGTTCAAAGTCATTGGATTTACTGTAGAGGTTTTGCATTTCGTCAAAGGCTTCCATGTCCTCAGCTTTACCGCGCCCTCCAACGACTAGAACGCGGGTTATCCAAGGGTCTCTTGATTCAACGACACGTACAGTTACGGTTCGAGAGACCTCGCTTGTCACATAACCTGCTAGTGCGGTGTAGACTTCTTGAGACATATCCTCGGTCCACATATTGGGTGGAGTGGTGATAGTTACCCAGATGTAGTCGGTTTTGTAGGTTGGTTTATAGCCCATGACGCTGGGGGTTTTGAAACTACGGACCACGCTTTTTATGTAGTCTTTAAAGTGTGCCATATCAAGGATATCTTTGAAGATAACATCGCGTGTTAGTCCTTCTTCTTGCTCAGTTAGGATTTTAAAGATTATTTTGAGTTGTTCGCTCTCGGTGAGATCGGCTGATTTTTCGTAGTAGCGTTTAGGTGCAACGATCTCGGCGAGTTTAGTTTGGTATTCACGGTGGGTATCAACGATTTTGTTGAGACGTTTGCGATAAGGGGAGGTTAATTCGAAGCGTTTAGCGAGTCGTTCGTAGAGTTTGATTGTGGCGTCGACTTGGTCGAGGTTTTCTAGGGCGATGGCTTCTTCTTCGCTTATACGTCTTAGGTCACGGTCTATGTTGCGGAGTTTTTCGTGGGCGTAGCGTTTTGAGCTGAGGAATTTGCGCATTTGTCGCTCAATGCTGGTTTTATCGAATTCTTTGCGTTTTTTTATATCGGCAATGCGCATGGCTTCGTTATCATAGTCGCCTCGTTTTTGCATGCGTTTAGCAAGAATTTCATGGATGTAGGTGAGGTGTTCATCGATCATTTTGGCTTCATCAGCGGGTGTGCGCAACATTAGCTGGATAACTAGATAGATTATGTCGAGTTCTTCTTGGATGTCGTGGAGTTCGTCGAGTTCTATTTGGCATTCGGGAAGGACGGTGTAGTATCGTATGAGGGCTTCGGTGATGTAGCGGGTTTCATCGTAGAATCGGAGTATGTTTAGGGCTTGTTCGTCGAGTTCAGAGATGTTGACTAAATCTTCGAGGACTTTTTTTTGGCGTAGGGTGAATATTTGGGAGCTGGGGATTAATTGGTTTAGGCGCTCAACGATGTCTGCTTTGTGTTCAGAGAATTCTAGGTGGTTTTTGGTTAGGGTGGTTAGCAGGGTTTCGAGGTTGTCGAGTTTTCGTGAGTCGGTTTTTTTGAGGGTGAGGTTGATGATGGCTTCTTCGATGGGTCCGGTTTTTCCCATAAGTTTGATGGTGAGCAGGTATTTCATGATGTCGTCGAGCCAGTTTTTGGCTTGGAGTTCGACGCCTTTAACGTGGAGGATAACGTCGTCTTCGAGGCGGGGGTTGCTGTTGATGATGTTTTTTAGTTTGTCTTCGAATTGGTCTTCGTTGTAGATGCCTGTTTTTCTGAGGTAGTTTTTGAAGAGTTCTCTTGCGGTGGTGTTGTCTACTT
>JAIRQQ010000101.1 GCA_031256395.1 Nitrososphaerota archaeon | reverse complement strand
TTCCGCTCCACCCCATGCGTCTCAGCCTTCGTTTGAACAAGCAGCTCAGACGGAATCAACTCCGCATACGCCTCCCAATTATCCGCAAAGAAAACCCTAACCTCTAACTGTTGGAGCCGGTCAAGCATCTTCTTTAGTGTTTGGGCACTTCGGTTTCCACATTCCCAATCCACATGCTCTTTGGTAGTTCGACAGTATGCCTTCCAGACCCAGACCACCTGTTCAACTTGGGACTGTAGATAAACCAAGCAGGCTAATGTCAACTGCTTCAGGCACATAACCGCTTAAATAGGTCATGATCATCACTAAATCAGGAGACATCATGCATGACTGAAAAGCAAGAATGGCAGCACCTCTATATGCTCCTCAAACTTGCTGAAACCGGAGCCTACAACCGAACTGCCAAAATCTCAACAGAATACTTAGCCAAAAAACTAGGCATCAGCCAGCAGACTGTTTCACGTTATCTAATTGAGCTGGAACGCAAAGGCTGGATAGGTCGTACCATAACCTCCGATGGTAGTCTCATAAAAATAGAGCCAACAGGTGCAGTGGAACTTCAAAAACTCTACAGTAACCTAAAAATTCTAATGGAAAAAGCTTATCCACCATCAGTCACCTTGGAGGGGACAGTCTTTACAGGTTTGGGCGAAGGCGCCTATTATATATCTAAGCCTGATTACAAAAAACAGATCGTTGAAAAATTATCATTCGAGCCCTATCCCGGAACATTAAACATAAAACTGACAAGCGATTATGACCTTAAAACTCGTCAGGATCTCGAAGCATATCCAGCAGTAGAAATTACAGGTTTCCAAAATGAATCCCGTAGCTTTGGGCTCGTCAAATGTTATCCCGCTATTATCGGCGGCAAGGTCAAAGGTGCAATAGTCATGGCGCTTCGTAGCCACTACGATACCTCAGTTTTAGAACTCATAGCCCCCGTTTGCATGCGTAAACAGCTAGACCTCAAAGACGGTAGTAAAATCCAAGTCGAAATCTGCACTATCCTCTAAAAGTCTAAAAAGGCGTATTACGATACCTAAATTCTCTTGAAACATGTTGCTCAGGTTTACGCCGGGACGCTATCATATAGCCGCCGATGAGACCAAAGACTAAACCACCAAAATGTGCTAAAACGTTTACGCCTTCACCGGTGTTAATGAAGAACAAGAAAAATGCAAACACCAACGCTCCTAGGATAGATTGGCGGACGGCATGCCTGTCATAGATTATGCATGCACCAAACAGAGCAAAGATAGCCCCTGAGGCCCCAACAGATATGAAGAGCATGCCTCCGGGTGCAACACCAAAAGCTAACGATAGAATATTCCCTGCTAAACCTCCCAACAGATAAATACCCAAATATTCTGACAACGAAAACATTTCTTCTCCACGAAGCCCAAAGATAAACAAAAAAACCATGTTACCAACAAGATGAAAAATCGATGCATGAATAAACATTGATGTAAAAAGTTGCCAGTAGAAGCCTTCAAACACTAACTTATTAACCTGCCCCCAAACTACTACGACGCTATCGGGCGTTTGTAGGGCGTTTCCTCCTATTATGGCACCTATAATGTAGATAGCCACGTTTAGGCCGATGAGAATATAGGTAGGCTTGTATTTCTCGCAATTCATGAGTTAACCGCTACTTGCAAATTTGTCAAGTATCTGTTGCTTAATCTTTGATGAGCTGTCTAAAGTATTTTCCCCAAATTTGTCAATGCGGACAACCAAAACTGGCCGCTTATAGCCTGTTATATATTCTTTAATTTCCTGTTCCATTCCCGTTTGATCATAACCCAAAGCTATTATATCAGGTTGAATTTTTTTGATAACTTCGCCGATTTCTAAACCCTCAAACCCCAACACTGCTTCATCAACTACTTTTAACGATTCCACAAGCGCACGGCGCTGGTCTTCGCTCATGATGGGTTTTTTGCCTTTAAGCTTCTCTGCAGTACTGTCACGGGCGACGATGACAATTAATTTTGTGTCTGTACCACCGGCTTTTTTTGCATCTTCAAGAAACCTTACATGCCCCAGATGCAACAAATCAAAGACACCTGAAGCAATCACAGTTTTTCTGTTTGGTTCTGTTGTTTGGCTGGCCATTGAAAGTTCACTGCACCTATTAATCTAAGTGCGTCAAGTAGCCCTTCACAGTAAGCCACCGACGTCAAACTGGTTTCAAGCTTACCCTGTAGCTTATAATACTTTGCATCCTCCAAATAATCAGCAACCCAACACAATACCTCTCCAACTATTTTCTCATTCACATTAACCGGGGTCGGACTGAGTTTGAGTTCTGAGAGCACCTTCTCAGCTGAGTCAATGTATTTACTGGTTAGAAATTCAAGACTCATCTAACAAGACTCCTAAACTCCAAAGGCGCTCCCGCAAATGCAAGGAGCGCATCGATTTCCATAAAGTGCAAATTACCTGGGATGATAAGACTAAATGGAGGCTCACCGAAGTCAAAGTTCACGACATCTTTGACAAAGCCCGCTCTAAGCACAGGGTCGCTACTACCCGCTCTTGCGACACCCACAACAGGCGTACCGGCAGTTATGACGTTTTGTTGCTTTTTTTTCTCCACATCCAGTAACTGCCATAAAGCGTCTTTAATGGAGAGATAGCGGTTCTCCGTCTGCCTTAAATCCAAAAGACACAACGTATGCAAACCGATTTTTTGATTTTGAGATATGACATTGTAGGGTGTCTCTGAACTGTTATCCGAAAAGGGTACGGTGACGGTTTTGCCAAACTTGTAATTATGCAATCCTGAGAGGCTTATAATCGCTGACATGATGGATATGCCATGGACGATGCGTGTTGGGATACCTTGTTTTTCTGCATCGATGCGTAGGGTGATATGGGTTGTGGCGATGAAGGGGTCGCCGGGCACCAAAAAAACGGTCTTTCCCCCTTTAGCGGCTTGGAGGATAAGTTTGCCGTTTTCCTCTTCAAGATTGCTTCTTGTGAGCATCTGGATTTTTCTGCCACATAACGTTTCAAATCGTTCTATACTAAAGTCGGGCATACGGCTGGTATAGGTTTCCATAAATACGTCATCGGCGCTTTGAGTTTCCTCTAGACCCTTTAGAGTGATGCCGTTTTCATCGTTTAATCCTAACCCTACAAATACTAGTTCAGCCAAATTGAGTCCCAACATGTAGTGGGAATTGGGCTACATAAGCTAGCATGTAGTCGTTAACTTCTCAACACAATTTCCCCGGTTAAACAATATTGCGAATTGATTCGGGTTATTTTTGTGATTAAGCCTCTTTAATGTACTATTTTTTAACTATTTCGTCGTAGTAACTTCGGCACATCTCCATGGATACGCCATATCGCTGGCAGAAGGTGACGAGTACCTTTTCGATGGGTTCGTTTGGTGTTTTTTTGGTAAGCATTTCTTTGAGGGCTTCAATGGAGTGGTTTTCATCGACTATTTTCTCGCTCATAATTTTTTTCGACTCCAAAACCATACTCTACTCTTTCGGTGCCTGTCCAAAAAGGGTTTTGCATATGCTTATTTTGGATGGAACATCCAACCAAACCTTTATATGATTTACATAAAAAAGAAAACTCAGTATTAAGCGGCACAGGAACTAACCATGAAGTCAATCGAAAGCCTAACTAAAGATAATATAAAAAATCTCGCGCCTTGTCGGCATGGCGCAGAGGTTCATGGTGCTGCTCAAGAAAGTGGATATAGTATTCGTGAAATTTTGGATTTTAGTTCAAGTGTCAACCCGTTGGGGCCATCAAAAAAAGCGCTCGATGCCATCCAAAGCGCGTTTGCTGAAATCATTACTTATCCAGATACAAACTCTACTATGCTTCGGCAGACTATAGCGGGGCAATTCAGCGGCGTAACTAAAGACAACATAGTCGTTGGTAATGGCTCCACCGAGTTGATGTATCTCTTCGCTGAGGCGTTTCTCAAACGAGGCGAAAAGGCTTTGATGGCGGCACCAACGTTTGGAGAATACGAGCGTGCTGTACGTAAAACTGGCGAATCAGTCAAGTTCATGCGGCTTGATAAGAGCTTTCAGATTGATGTTGACGCATTTAAGCGGGAGATGACGGGTTGTAAACTGATATTCATCTGTAACCCCAACAACCCCACAAGTAAACTCATCCCAAAAGACAGCCTTGCAAGCATCATCGATTCTGCCCTATCCCAGGATATATTGGTTTTCCTCGACGAAGACTTCTTAGAATTTGTAGACGACGAAAAAAATCATTCCATGATACCCAAAATCTGCAAATATCCCAACCTATTTGTGTTGCGTTCTTTCACAAAAATTTTCGGGTTAACGGGATTGCGGGTGGGTTACGGAGTTACAAACAAAGAAATCGCTGAAGTGTTACACTGCGCCAAGATTCCCTGGAACGTAAACTGTTTAGCACAGGCGGCTGCAACAGTTGCCATCAAAGACTCGGCGCATCTGCAGGTAACCCTAGAACTTATCAAAAAAGAAAAGGCATGGCTCCAAACAAAATTAAGCAATATAGCCTCCTTCAGTTTCAGCCCTCCGGATGCTAACTTTTTCTTTATAGACATCGAAAAAACAGGTTTAACCGCCAATGCACTCAAGCACAGGATGCTTAGGCAGGGCATCCTAATCAGAGACTGTAGCAACTTTGTTGGGTTAAACGAATTCTACATCCGAGTGGCCGTTAAAACCCATGAAGAAAACACGCGCCTTATCGAGGCGTTCAAAAATGCATTAAATCCGGTTTGATTTGAGCATGTTTGCGTTTTATATCTCCCTGTTCATTGATTCCGTATTTATATTTGTTTTAGCTTTCCTTCTCGATCTTATCTTGGGCGAATACCCCGATCGCATTCACCCAACTATCGCCATTGGTAAACTTATCATTTACCTCAAAGCAAAGGCCAAAAACAAAAATCCCCGTATCGAAAAAATCAATGGTGTATTGATGGCGATTACTATAATGCTTGTTTTTGCACTACCCGTTTTTGTATTACTCTATCTGATAAGGGGTCTGCCACAACCAGCCGGCGAAATTCTCTATATCATCGTTGGAGCAATCCTCTTCAAAGCAACATTTGCCATTTCAAGCATGGGACAGTACACCAAACCAATTGCAACTGCTTTGAAAAACAGGGATATAGACGGTGCACGTAAATGGTTACCATACATCGTCCGCAGAGACCCAAACAGTCTCAACGAACGCCAAATTATCTCCGCCGCAGTCGAATCCATCGCAGAAAGTACCACTGACGGTATCACCGCGCCATTTTTCTTCTACGCTCTCCTAGGTGTCCCCGGTGCCTTTGCCTACCGTGTTATCAACACCCTAGATTCAATGGTGGGCTACAAAAATGCGGAATACAAAAACATCGGATGGTTTAGCGCTAAACTCGATACTCTAACCAACTACATACCCGCACGGATAACAGCTTATTTGATGGTTATTGCCTCACTTCTGTTAGGCGAAGACTGGCGAGAATCATGGTATATTCTACAACGTGACAAACACAAGACCTCAAGTCCCAACGCAGGCTACACCATATCTGCCATGGCCGGTGCACTGGGTATCCAACTTGAAAAACAAGACCACTACAAACTCGGCGATGATAAAGGGCATATCTCCCATGAAGACATTAACAAAGCATTACGCATCATGCTGATGACCTCCACATTGTTTGGACTCATAGTTGTTCTGCCACTACTGTTATGGATGTATAGTCGTGTATATATATGATTAGATAATTAGAAAAATAAAGCCTAACGGAAGTATGAATATGAAGCGACTGGAAGAATTCTTAAATGAACAACACAATATGGGCAACTACCGAAAAACAGATTATCGTAATGCTATAATAATTTTTGAAAAGGTATCTGGGGCTGAATTTGAAGATATATATCTTAACCGAAAAAAAGTTAATGACACCCTATCAGCGATAAACAATCTTCCCAAAACACGTCGCAATAGTCCTGGTGCAAGAACAGATACTTCTTGGAACAAATATCTCACAGTCTATAAACGGTATGCGAAATGGTTATCTGATCCTGACGATATGGATTGTCCAAAAATCTGGCGCAAAATCAAAGCGAAAAACATAGATTGGGAAGAGAAACTTAAAGATAAATGGTTAACTGAGGATGAATTTTTCAAGCTAATAGATGTTGTGGATGTTTTGTGTATTAAGGCATTATTCTGCACGACGGTAGCTGGTGCTTTACGTTTGGGTGAAGTGTTGAATTGTAAAGTGGGTGATGTGGAGGTTTCTGGGAGTGAATGTCAGGTTACTGTAAGTGGTAAAACTGGGACACGTTCTTTTGTTATGAATCAGTTTGCACCGATTTTGATTCAGTGGTTAAATTTTCATCCATTAAAGCATGATAAGCTTGCTCCATTGTGGACACGTATGACAATACAGAAGGATAAGCCGTTAAATAAAGGTCTAGGTGGTGTTGCAGTTACTGATGCAATAAAGAAGTATTGTCGTCTTGCTGGGATTGCAAAGCCGGTGTCGATGCATTGGCTTCGTCATACGAAGGTGACATGGACTGCTAGAAATCGAAAAATCGCGGTAACTGATAAGGAGGCAAACGTGATGTTTGGTTGGAGTACTGGCAGTGATATGTACAAAAGATACACTCATTTAAGTGCTACACATGTGGCTAATACGTTTCGGTTGCTTGATGGGGTTGAGCCTTCTGAGACTGTGGAGGATCGAGGTAAGATTTTGCAACGGATAAAATGTTTTGGCTGTAACGAGTTGAATCTTGCGGGGTCGTTGTATTGTTTTCGGTGTGGGTTGCCTTTGACTGAGGAGGAGGCTATACGGCAGAGTGTGATGAAAGAAATACATGCCGAGGAGATAAAGGCGCGTCTGGAGAAGCGGCGGCACGGCCTGCACTAATAAAACATGATTGAATGATACATATTTATATATCTATTTTTTGTTTTTTTACCCCCCCCGAGTTTTAACTGAAATAATACAAGCGTTTATATGTCACATTTATACATATGTCTGCATAAGTTTATCAGAGGAAAGGGTGGATACAACATGCAACCACTAGATAAAACAAGTCTAGAGAACTTGTGTCTTTCTTGCAAAACTAAAACCTATAAAAATCAAAAACTCAACATCACTGTGACAAATGGCGGGGATGTTGACCAGTGTGATTTATGCTGGCGCATAGTTGAGGCATATTTGAGATCAATCACGAGAGGGGTGTGCGCGCCTTTCGTGCCTCACGCAACTGAGCCATCATTTCAACAACTGTAGGCGCTCCATTTCTTGCCAAAACCTCAAGCAGTTTAGCATCAGTTGTTATGCCCACACTACGCAGTTCCTCTCGGTTGGTTTCTAAGAGGTGTTGAAGAAGTTCAACTATCTCTTTGGGCATGTTATACACTTTTTGTTTTGACGGTTTGTTTTCAGCCTTACTCACAAACAACCACTCTAATGGTTTACAGCGTGATTTTAATATTTATATGTAACTATACTTCGTTTCCCAACCATTACAATGGTCATATAATACTTATAATAATTAAATAAATTGCATAATGTACTTTTTTTTATCGACCATTATAATGGTTGCTAATTTTTATAATAATGCTTATAAATATCACCTATATAATGGTATACCATAGGAAGGGGAAGCGTTAACATGCCTAAAAAGCAAACAGCCGATCAAAAACACGCCTTCTGGGTAACCGTTGGAACTTACCACCGATTCCATCTACCAGATCCAATAATACAATACGCAAACATACAGAAAGGCGACAAAATCCACATCAAATTTTTAAAAATCCAACACAAGAGGGGCCCTAAATGTCTGACACAAACGAAGACTGCCTAGAAACCTACGACATGACAATAGCCGATCTCCAAGATCTAGATCAAGCCCTCGGCGGCAACCGAAAAAAAGCCTTCATTGCAAAATTCGGCACCCGCGAAGAATTCATCAAAAAAATGGGCTTAGCCCCCAAAACCAACCCCACCCCAGAAACCCATCTATCATCAGACACTGAAGCAGAGTTAGTGGTGACCACGCCATGAGTGAGGAGTATCTCTTTGTAAACGCAACCACCCAGTTTTTCACCCAACTCCAAAAACACATCACCAGCTGCGGCTTATCCCAAGCAGAAACCGAAACCCTAAACGCTCTGCTTGGCGACACCCAAACCAACTATGAACACATAATATCAGCAACTGAAGACCAAAACATGCAGGTTTTAAATGCCATATTCTGCGCAGGCATGCACTACCAACAAAAAAACCAACCCCAAACCCAAAACCCCCCCGCACTCAAGGGTATGCTTGAATTAACCGACCTCGAAACCCAAACAGAGACGATCCAGCCATGACAGAGAAGAAATCAATTAAACAAGCCATTGTGGATAGCGTACTCTTCAGCCTCGACCGCCAAGAACAAGCCGACCAAACCCTCCTAGACGCCCACACCAAAACCATAGCAGAATTCACCGAAAAAAAACACCACGCCCAAACAAACATGCGCCACGCCTTCCAAACCCTCCTAGAACACACCCCACCCCAAACAGAAACCCTAGCTGAACTAAAAGAATTTCAGATAAAATGCCAGCAGATATACACCGAATTTAATGCGACCCACCGAGCCCTGGTAGCGCAATTAGATGCCGATCGAGCTGCTGCCAAAGAGCAATACCACAAAACCAACCACACCCCAAACACGGCTGCAGTAGAGATGTATTTGATATCGGTAGATCAACCTTCGGAGGCCGCCTAATGCCCACGATATTAGATTTTAGGCAGATGTCTCCCGCTATGATTGAGGCCTGCAATAAACGCGAAGCCCAAACCCGCCTAACCATACTCGAAAACGACACATACCAAACACACCCAACATACCCGACCCACGATACTAAGCCCCATGTCTGCAAAACCGCCCAACACCTCTGCAATGCTTGTGGCGCACTAATTGAGCGCGAACAACAATACACCCAACACGCCACCCAAATTGGATATGGCTACCCCGAGGGACCGCATTATAGCTGGTTTTGGAAACACTACCCAGAATGCCCCAAAAAGGAGGCCCCTGTGTGACCAAGGCTGGAACCGAATTTAACTACTACGCCAAAATACCTGTGCAAGACGGCCCAGGCAAAGTACGGGTTTGCGAGTCACTAAATGAGTTCTTAGCACTCTGCGAAAAACACCTAAGCGACGTCTTTAGCCATGTTGCAGCAAACGTTTCTCCTGATCAGTTGCAGCAGATCCTAACGGTTTATGGCGAAAAACAATCCGCACTGATGCAGAGCTTTGCAAAACATACCCTAAGCAATCTCAAAGCCGCCCAAACCGCTGCCGAACAAGCCTTCCAGGAGGCTCTCCATGTCTAGTACCCTTAAGCACGCATGTTTAGTGGCGGCCAAAGCCCAATTCTATGAGGCTCAGCGTAAACTAAAATTGCCTCAAGAATTAGACTGGGATACCTGTGCAGAGATAGCCAAAGACAACCCCAGCTTAGAACAAACCCTCCCCCAGCTCCAAGCAGACTGGACAAGGTATTTGGAGCAGCAAAAACAGGCCTTTAACCTCTTTTATGAGGAATTGCAGCTGCTGGTCCAGTTTTTTGAAAAACTAGACGGCTCCCAGGTAGAAAACAACCAAACGGAGACTTCAACATGACCTATCAATGCAACCAAAAACCCCTGCTCAGGAAGCGCTAACCCATGAATGAAGTTGAGTTTAATACTTTTCTAAACCTCTGCCAAGAGATACAGCTCTGTGATGACAAAGACGCTTGGACTTGTTGTCCGCATTTTCCCACCGATAGTCCCTCAAAACTAACCCCTGCCTGCACTACCTTTTGTGAAATCCGGCTGATCCGCAACATCCTGCTCAACCCCGCCTTATCAACCGCTCAAAAAATAGAAGCCACCCTTCACTATCTGCTTATCTACAACCAGGGCTGTATTTTTGACGGTAAACAAACCCTATCAGAGCTGCTCAAATGCGACTGCCGCGACGGCTTTCCCTGCCTATTGGTTCGGGCCTTAAAAGTCGTCTTTGAGAACCAAAGCACCTGGAACAAAGACCTCCAGTCCACAGAACCCAACAGTAACAACAAGAAGGAGGGTCTATGATGTCGATTTATCATTTTGCGATGCATACCAAAAAGCAGGTAACCGAGAAACCCAGCGACCCCAACCAACACTCCACCTACAAAATCACCCTCACCACAGCCAAAGATAACGCAAAAATCGGCTTTGAAAACGCCACTGTAACCCTCACCATAAAAGCAGAGTCAGATCAGGCGCTCCAGGACTTTCCCCGCCATGGCGTCTTCCAGCTTACAATTAAACAACTCAACCCAACTGACCAAGCAGAGAACCATACCGTTCCCACAACTATGGAGGTCTACACCGA
>JAIRQQ010000112.1 GCA_031256395.1 Nitrososphaerota archaeon | reverse complement strand
GTCTTAGTCCTATCCCGATAGCAGTGGGGTCCGGCAGGATCAACCGGAGTTATGCACTCCGTTTGTTCTGTCGGAACTTTTGTTTTTTGTGTGGTACGAAATTGTGACACAATTCTCCTAGCATTTTTGTTACTTACTCCTGGATTTGGAGGGAGAAACATTCCACTCTATACGTCAAAGCCCAATTCAGACCTAATAGAGCAATTTATCAGGTCCACATTTATGTCCCCGCAATTGGAGGCCAACACCATCATCCCTGTAAGGCGAATTCGCCGTTTCAGTACGGGTTGAGCCGCCGCATTGTGATAGTTGCGGGGCTTAGCAATAGTAGCTGAGTTTGACAAGATGTAGCAATAACAAATATAAAGATTTTGTTCCATGCCAGATAGCTCTTGTCTTCCACGTCAACTGATCTCAGCTAAACTGTTTATCAGCCTAATCTAATAGTACTGATTGAATTTTAACATTTCTACCAAAAAATTGCAATTCAGAACCCCCAATAAAAAAACCGTTTTACAAACCCCATTTGCCAAATCAAGGCAAATCTTAAAAATGCATACCAACACCCCAACAAAAAACAAAATTTCATGTGGGGCGCAAATCCATTTGCGGGGGGCAAACAAGCACAAAACACAACCCAAACAAACAAACTCAGCAAAAAACAACTAAAAAGAAACAAAAAACACCAAAACACCACTAACAACACATCCAACAACACCCCACCACAGGCACATAACACAAAACACCAAAAAACAAAAAACAACAACCAAACCATCAAACAAAAAGAATAGACAACTAAAAAACAAGCAACAGCAACTGTTGTCTGGATTTTGTAGCCACACAACTTTATTTCAAAACCAAAAATAGAGTATATAGGGATATTTTTGCTTAAACCAGTCAGCTCGAGTTCTAATCAGGGAAACTTTTTCCAAATCAAACCTTCCAACCCAAAATATGTTTACCTCTTTGAGGAGGGAGATGGAAAGAACAAAAAACTCTTAGGCGGCAAAGGTGCAGGCCTCTGCGAAATGACCCAAATCGGTCTGCCCGTTCCCCCGGGTTTTGTGATTACAACCCAGACCTGTCTGGAATATTTTAGCAACAGTTTTCGATTCCCCGAAGGACTAATCGATCAAGTACAAGCCGCCATAACCGAAGTGGAGAAAAAAATGAATGTTGGTTTTGGCAATCCCGATAAACCGCTTTTGGTTTCAGTTCGCAGCGGAGCCGCTATCTCTATGCCAGGCATGATGGATACCGTTTTAAATTTAGGCATAAATGATGATACGGTTGAGGGACTCATTAAACGCAGTGGAGATGAGCGCTTTGGCTGGGATAGTTACCGTCGCTTTATTTCGCTTTTTGGCAACATTGTATTGGGAATCAGTGATGAGGAATTTGAGCAAGCCATGGAGAAACTCAAAAAAACTCACAAACTCACCCAAGATCTTGAGCTCTCCGCGCAAGATATGCAAGAACTTGTCAGCATCTTTAAACAGATCATCCAAAGACACACAGGTAAGCCTTTGGTGCAAGATCCTCACCAGCAACTGCTTATGGCAATAGAAGCTGTATTTTCGTCTTGGAATGGAAAACGTGCAATTGATTATCGGCGTGAATTTAAAATCACCCCAAAAATCGCGCAGGGAACAGCTGCGAATGTACAGACTATGGTTTTTGGCAATATGGGTGAAAACTCTGCAACCGGGGTTGCCTTCACAAGAGATCCAGGTACAGGAGATAATGTGTTTTTTGGAGATTATCTGCAAAATGCACAAGGAGAAGATGTTGTCGCAGGCATTCGAACACCGCACCCCATTGTTGAAATGCAACAAACTATGCCACAAATGTATAGTGAACTGACCAAAATCCGTGAGGTTTTGGAACATCATTTTTGTGAGGTTCAAGATCTGGAATTTACCATCCAAGAGGGGAAACTCTACATACTTCAGACCCGAGCAGCCAAGATGAATGCAACCGCAGCCATGAAAACAAGCATTGATATGGTTAAGGAGGGCTTGCTTAGCAAAGAAGACGCCCTTTTGCGCCTAGATCCCACTCAGCTAACCCAGCTTATGTACGCCCAAATCGACACCAAAAATGCCACAGAGCCCATCGCATCGGGGTTAGGGGCATCCCCTGGTGCGGCATCAGGAGAAGTGGTTTTTGATGCTGATGAGGCCGAGCGGCAGGCTAGGGCAGGCAAAAAAGTCATCTTGGTGCGTGAGCAAACCAAACCAGAGGATATTCATGGCTTTTTTGCAGCCCAGGGCATATTGACATCGGTGGGTGGTAAAACTAGTCATGCGGCGGTTGTTGCGCGGGGTATGGGTAAGCCATGTGTTTCTGGTGCAGGAGACATAAAGATCAATCATTTTGAAAAAACCGCTTCGGTTGGAGCCAATAAAATAACATCGGGGACGCTCATAACCATTGATGGTACCTCAGGTAAGGTGTGGTTTGGAGAGATTTCTATGGTGGAGCCTAAGATTAGTGAAGATTTGATGACTATTCTTGAGTGGGCGGATCAGTTTCGCAAGTTGGGGGTGAGAGCAAACGCGGATACGCCTCAAGATGCAGAGAAGGCGCTTGGGTTTGGGGCGGAGGGTATTGGGCTTTGTCGTACAGAACGCATGTTTAACTCGGCTGATCGTATTGGGCTCTTCCAAGACATGATTCTTGCTGATACTACTGAGAAACGTTTGGAGGCCTTGCAACAGTTGTTGCCGTTGCAGGTGGAGGATTTTGTGGATATCATGCGGGTGATGAAGGGTTTTCCTGTGACGGTTCGCTTGCTTGATCCGCCGTTGCATGAATTTTTGCCATCGGAGGAAACAATCCAGCGTGAAATTGAAATGCTTGAAAAAAATCAAGAGACATTCAAAGAGGGGTTGAGTCTCTCTGAGGCGCTTTGCAGTATCAACCCTGCATTGGAATCGATCTTGAGTGAAAATATGCGCATACTAAAAACGCTCACAACACTCCAAGAAGCTGAACTTAAAAAAAGAGCGGATACACTTCAGAAAATTCGCATTCTGCGTGAGGTTAATCCTATGCTGGGACATCGGGGAGTTAGATTGGGTATTACTTTTCCTGAGATTTATGAGATGCAAATAGAGGCAATATTTTTGGCAATAAGTCGGCTTGTCAAAGAGTCGGTGCCGGTGAAGGTGGAGATTATGGTTCCACAGGTATGTACAGCTCAGGAGCTAAAGCGCATATGCAACATGATTCAACGTGTAGCAAACCGAGTCACCGATCAGCATCAACAAAAGGAGTCCCCAAACTATGCGGTGGGTACCATGATTGAGGTGGTTAGGGCGTGTATGCGGGCGGGAAAGTTGGCAGAATTAGCCTCGTTTTTTAGTTTTGGAACAAATGATCTAACGCAGGCCACCTTTAGTTTTTCAAGAGAAGATGCAGAAAACAAATTTTTACCATTTTATAATGAACATAAAATTCTTCAAGATAACCCCTTTGAAATCCTAGATGTCAAAGGCGTAGGCAGACTTATGGCTATAGCCGTAGAGTGGGGACGCAAAACTCGATCTGATCTAAAGATTGGAATATGTGGCGAACACGGCGGCGAACCCAGCGCAGTAGAATTCTGCCACCGCATAAATCTAGATTATGTAAGTTGCTCACCCTATCGAATTCCCATCGCACGCTTAGCAGCCGCACAAGCAAGCATCAAAGAAAAAAAAGGACACCTAAAACCACGCCAATAATATCAAGGAAACAACAATTTGTCACACACCACCCCTCATGCCGAGACTTCACGCTTTTCGTCTGTTTCCATGAGATACTTTTTGGAAATGCCCGCGCCAACAAGAAGAATCATACCAAGTATTGCCACACCAAAACACCACATTACCACCGAGGTAGCCTGCAGATAATCTGCAAGGAGTCCTGCACCAAAACCGCTAAACATCATAATTGTACCCATAACTGAAATTTGAAAGTAACTAGACCGGACATATGTGGCGCGTTGCTCACCTGTTAAAACTATTCCAGCTGGCCGCTCTTTATACCTAAAACATCTAAGGAAACATAAAAAACCCGCAGAAGTAACAAACGCAGTAAGGATGGACTCTACACGAAAATAATAAAGACAAGCACCCAAAAACACTAAGACTATACCCGCTATCAACAGATAAAATTGAGTACGTTTCACACTCGCACCGCTCCAATTTAAGTGCTAAACAAAGGGATAAAAATTTTACCGCCATCTATTTGGTGAGTGGCTTTATCAAGTTTAGACCGGGAGTGTCACAACATAACAGCTATAGCCAGAGTAACAGAGTTTTAGAAATATTTAATGAAAGGGTACAGGAAGTTAACTTAAAAGCAAACAAATTGTGAAGGGAGAAGAGAGAGAGAGGGAAAAATTTTGTCTGCTTTTAAGTCAACTTTTTCCCACAAAATTATGTTTAGCTTGATCCATAAATATCGATGTGACACGCCTTGGGGGTAACAATTTTTTGATGGGACAAGCAAAAATAGCGTTAAGCGGATTCAGCCGCGTGCTAACCTTGAGAGACATAAAAAGGTTGAGACAGTCACCTCAACGTTAGCAGCCGGACCCGCCCAACTTGTCGGGCACATACTGCTTTTCCACACAAGTAACCAATTTTAAAATAAAAATAAAAGATGATGCTGGCTCAGCCACACAGTAACAAACCGATAAATGCACCTCTCAGACAACTAAAAAACTACTATAATGGAAAGTTTACTCCATCACATAATAGAGATGACCTGCAAGCAGTTGCAAAACTAACGAATAAACAAACAATAAATCTCTATATAAAAGCAAAGATCAATATAGATATCGATTAATTAACCATAAAGCAGGCAACAGAGGGTTGTTTAGAGCAATTAGGGTTAGTTTAGGATTAGGATAGATTTTGTTGGTATAAATGTGGAATATTGGGCTGTTTAACCGTGAATTGGGGAAACCCTTTAAAGCCACTCAAAAATTATGTGGCTAAGCTGGTAACTGTGCAGCATGGCAAGAGATGAAAAGAAAGAAGAAAAGAAAAAGCTGGCTTTCGATTACCGTTCTTCAAGGTTTTTTGCATTGCTTTTTCCAGTTGTATATCTCATAGCCATAGCTATCTTTAGCATCACATACAGTATTATTCCTGGTCCAGAATTTTTGATTTTAGCTTTTTTGATTTATGCGGCCTACAATAAAACGACTTGGAGGTTTCTCAAAGATTGGCTACCCTTTATCACCGTGTTTATTTCCTATGAAATCATGCGTGGTATTGTTGGGGGTGCCATCACTCAAGAGGTCTGCCATATTGGCCCCTACATGCTTGAAATGGGCATATTTAACAACCAACTACCCTCCATTTTGCTTCAGAGTGCGATTCGTTTTCCCATCCTTGATTATGCTGGGGCCGCCTTCTACTCACTGCACTTCTTTGCACCCACCATATTTGCCTATATTCTCTGGAGAGCCAGTCCACCAAATTACTGGAAATATACCGTTGCTTTTGGTATCTGTACCTATGCAGCACTCATAACGTTTCTGTTCTATCCGGTGGCACCGCCATGGATTCAAGATCCCAATGTATTGCGCATATTAACTGAGTCAGTTGATGTGCGTTTGGGCATACCGGTTTATCGTACAATGTTTGATTTCCTAAGTCCTAATCTTTTTGCGGCATTTCCCAGTATGCATTGTGCTTTGCCGACGCTTATCTCCTTGTTTGCCATAAAGATCTGGAAGAAAAAAGCACTGCCGGTTCTTATTTTCCCCATCGGGGTGTGGTTTAGCGCGGTTTATCTAGGTGAGCACTATGTAGTGGATGTTTTGGGTGGAATCGCCTACGCTTTGTTGGCGTTTGTGGCGGTAGAAAAGTTGTTACCTATCTTAACCAAGAAAAACGGGCTGCTTAGAAAGTATCTGCCGCAACTCAAACCAATTGAAAAACAGAGCAAAAAAGAAGAAGAAAGCAAAGTATCAAGCTCAGAGTTTAAGCCAGAGCAGAATACCCAGAATTAAACCATAGATCGCTAGTGCTTCGGCTAATGCAACGATAAGGAAACTTCGGAAGAAGGTTTCAGGTTTTTCTGCTAATGCGCTTATTGCGGCGCTACCAACCGATGATATGGCAAGTCCAGCGGCAATTGCAGAAATGCCTATAGATAGTGCGGCTGAGATGGCAATGGCAACTCGGTCATAGTTGACAGGTGTAGTTGTTTGTGCTTGGGTTTGTTGTATTTGGACTGTTTGGGCAGTTAGTGTTGCAGCTATACCCATAAGTGGTAAAATCACAAGGAGAAGCAGGATAACGAATAAAAATCTGCGTTTCAAGTTAAAACACGCTCTAATAATTATTAAGTATATGCAATTAGCTATTAAGTTTTTTCTAATTTAAGATACAAGCGCTATCTGTGAAGATCATATAACAGATTTTTCAACTAAATCAGCGGCATCTCTAAGAGAAGTCAACATCAAACGTAGTTTTTCAACCTCTAAAAAAGTCCGAGAGTCAATCTGAGATAACATTTTTTGATAATCAACAGCTAATTGCTCAGTCATAAAATACACACAACTATTTGACAACCAAAACCGGACACTGAGAATACTCAATAACACGCTCAGCAACACTACCCAAAAGAATACGCTCAGCACCCCTACGCCCATAGGTACCCATCACAATAATATCCACAGCTAAACTCTTTGCAAAGAGAATAATCTGCTCAAAAGGTCGACCCTCAGCAATCAAAGAACGCGCCGTCACACCCGCCTTCTCTGACAAATCCAAAGCATACTTGATATAGCGATGACCATCATTTTTTAATTCTTGTGCCACCGCCTCACGCGTAGCCATTAACGAGAGCCGATCAACAACCAACTCATCCACCACATAAACAAGCACTATCTCAGCTTGATGGGTTTGAGCAATACTTAGAGCATACTCTTCAGCTCGGATACTGTAATCAGAACCATCGATTGGAACAAGAATCTTTCTGATAGCCTGTGAACTATACGTTTTCATTCTTAAAAAAACTCCTTTTGATGTTTTTGGATTACATTTTTAACATGTTTAGTTCGAATAAATTCTTCACGATCTTTTTCTTCTAAAACCATATCAATCCACTTAGCCAGATTGCGATAACGAGGAATAAGCACATGGTTGAGGGCATTTACGCGACGCTGCGTACGGCGCACATCATTAGCAATCTGAAAGATAGTACCTTCCGCCCTTGCCAAATCAGACAATAACTTCAACACCACATAGAACTGCTTAAACGCACCATCTAAGTCAGAGGTGGTGTCAGCAAAACCATAATCAGGTTTAACAGTGGTTTTTTCATTAAAGCTTACAAGTGGAACGGGAACGCCCATGATGCTTCGGTAATCCACCCGATATTCCGCCTCATTAGTGGATCCCAATAGGGCATTGGCTATGGTTTGAGATCCCTTAGCCATGTTTGCCTTATGCAGACTCTGATAAGCTTTGTCTAAGGCCTCCAAGAGTTCAGTACGTGTGTGTTCAGCATCGAAAATATTGTTTCGAAGTTCGCGCAACAAAATGTCGCGTTTGCGTTCTAAAACATCTCGTCCCGATTCTGCGAGGTTGAGTGTTTTTTTGGTTTGGATCAAGTTAATTTTTGTGGCGTTAATGTTTTCTGCCATCGCTTAGGCCTCAGTTTTGGTTTTATGCAAATACTTTTGGATGTACTCAGGTTTAATGGCAAGCAATTCGTCCTCAGACAAATCCAAAAGAGCCACCCAAGCCAGATCAAGTGTTTGTTCTATGGTACGGTTCTCGGCTCTATTCTGATTGATAAAAGTCCGCTCAAAGTGCTCGCCAAAACGCAAATACTCTTTGTCACGGGCACTCAACCCCTCTTCGCCTATGATGGTAACCAGTGATTTGACTGCACTGTATTGGGCATAAGCGCTGTAGAGCTGACTTGAGAGGTTGGCGTGGTCTTCACGGGTGTTGTCTGGGCCGATGCCGTCTTTCATTAATCGGGATAGGCTTGTGGTAATATTGATTGGTGGATAGATACCTTGTTTTTCGAGGCTTGGGCTGAGTACAATTTGTCCTTCGGTGATGTAGCCGGTTAAATCGGGGATGGGGTGAGTGATGTCGTCGTTTGGCATTGTCAAGATAGGCATCTGGGTGATACTGCCTTTTTTGTTCACAATTCTGCCGGCGCGTTCGTAGAGACTGGCTAAGTCGCTATACATATAGCCGGGATAGCCTTTACGGCTGGGCACCTCTTCCATCGCTGAGCTGATTTCTCGGAGTGCCTCACAGTAGTTGGTCATATCTGTCATGATAACTAGCACATGTGAGTCTTGCTCGTATGCGAGGTATTCTGCTAAGGTTAGACCTGCGCGAGGGGTAATAATGCGTTCAACCGGCGGGTCATCGGCTAGGTTGAGAAACATGGCGACATTTTTGATTGCCCCTGTTTCTTCAAAGCCTTTTCTGAAAAAGTCTGCGTCGTCATGTTTGAGTCCCATGGCAATAAAAACTATGTTGAAGGGTTCGTTGGCATTGCGGATTTGGGCTTGGCGGACTATTTGAGCGGCTAATGCGTTGTGGGATAAGCCTGGACTGGAAAACACGGGAAGTTTTTGTCCGCGTACAAGACTGGATAGACCGTCAATGGCAGATATACCGGTTTGGATAAAGTCTTTGGGGTATTGGCGGGCGGTTGGATTTAGAGGATACCCGTTGATGTCACGTTTTTCTTCTGTGAAAAAGTTGGGGTATCCATCTATGGGTTCGCCATAGCTGTTCATAATTCGCCCCAACATCTCAGTGGAGACAGGTACTTCCAAGGAGTGTCCAAGAAAACGGGTACGGGTCTGTGAGGGGGATAAGTCGGCGGTGCCTTCGAAAACCTGGATGGTTACGGCTTTTTGGCTGACTTGTATGACTTTACCTATGCGTGTTTTACCTGTGGGAGTTTTAACAGAGACTAATTCGTCATAGCCGACGTTTTTGACGTTCTCAACAATTATGATGGGTCCGTTGATTGAGGAGACTCCAAGGTATTCTAAATTTGAACTTTGCATAATTTCTACCCCAAGGTTGCAACTAGATTGTCTATATCATGGTGCATCTTTTTTTCGACTTCAGCTAACTGTTCGAGTTTATTGTTGGGTATATTGTCTTTCATGCGCATGATATCTTCGATAACAGGTAGTTGGGTGATTTTAAAAATTGGAGCGCCTTTGGTGATGATGGACTCTACTAGGTGATGGAAGTCAAGGATTATTTTGAGCATTTTGTGTTGCTTTTGTGGGCTACAGTAGGTATCAATGGGATCAAGAGCGTTTTGTTGGAGAAAGGCAATGCGGATAATACGTGCAGTTTCAAGAGTGAGACGTTGTTTATCTGGCAGAGCTTCTGAGCCTACCAGTTTTACGATATTTTTAAGGTCGTCTTCGGCTTGAAGAATACGCATTGCCTCATCGCGGTAATTGCTCCAGGTGTTATCCACGTTTTTATGCCACCAGTCGGTGAGGTTGGGGATGTACTCGCTGTAGCTTGCCATCCAGTTGATGGCGGGATAGTGACGAGATCCGGCGAGTTCGGCATCTAGGGCCCAAAATACGCGGGTGAAGCGTTTGGTGTGTTGTGTGACTGGTTCTGAGAAATCGCCTCCGGGGGGTGAGATTGCGCCAATGGCACAGATAGATCCGGTTCGGTTGTCAGTGCCCAGAGTTTTAACGACGCCTGTGCGTTCGTAGAATTCGGCGAGTCGGGAGGGGAGGTAGCTGGGAAAGCCTTCTTCGGCAGGCATTTCTTCGAGTCGGCCTGAAACTTCACGTAGTGCCTCAGCCCATCGGCTAGTAGAGTCGGCCATTAATGCAACTGCATAGCCCATGTCGCGATAGTATTCGGCCAAGGTTATGCCGGTGTATATGCTGGCTTCTCGTGCTGATACAGGCATGTTGCTTGTGTTAGCTATCAGAATTGTGCGTTCCATAAGCGGTCGTCCGGTTGTGGGATCAAGTAACTGGGGGAAGGTGTCAAGTACTTCAACCATTTCGTTGCCGCGTTCGCCACAACCTACATAGATAATGACGTTGGCGTCTGACCATTTAGCGAGTTGCTGTTGAACAATGGTTTTTCCTGCGCCAAAGGGTCCGGGGATAGCGGCACTTCCGCCTTTAGCGATTGGAAAAAAGGTGTCAATTATGCGTTGTCCTGTTATGAGGGGCGTGGATGCAAAAAGACGCTGGGTATAGGGTTTGGGGGTGCGAACGGGCCATCGCTGAAGCATTGTTAGGTCAGTTTTTTTGCCGTCTGTACCCTCAATAAGAGCAATGTTTTCAATTATGGTATAGTTGCCCTCAGAAGCGATTTCGACTAGTTTGCCTTGTATACCTGCTGGCACCATGATGTGGTGTTCGACTAGATTGGTTTCTTTTACGGTACCCAAGATATCTCCGCTTATAAGTTGGGTGTCTGGTTTAGCTTTGGGTTGGAAGGGCCAGGTTTTTTCTCGGGAAAGAGCGGTTAGACCGTGTGTTTGTTTGATAAAGGGTCCAGTTAGTTTTTTGATAGATTCCAGGGGTCTTTGGATGCCGTCAAAAACGCCGCCTATAAGGCCTGGGCCTAACTCGACTGAGAGCAGATTTCCGGTTCCTGTGACGGGTTCGTCTAGTTTGAGACCGCTTGTGTTTTGGTAGGTTTGAATGGTTGCGTATTCGCCTTCGAGTCGGATGATTTCACCAATTAGGCTATTGTGACCTACCTCAACCATTTCGTGCATAACGGATTGGGACATGCCTTGGGCTTCGACGACGGGTCCTGCAACGCGTATAACGCTACCTTTGGCACGGGTCATTATTTGGTATCAGCTCCTAAGAGGGTGGTAAGGATTTGGCTTCGCAGAGTTGGTTTGAGTTCTTGGAGGCGGCTGTTAAATGTGGCGTCGTAGGTTATTTTGCCGTCCACATGTTGGATTTTGCAACCGCCTATGATATTTAGTGTTTCAGGGGCAAGTTGGAGCGTGATTTGGAGTCTTTTAGAAATAGAACTGAGTTCTTTTGTTAACCAGGTTTTATCGTTAGCATTAACATAGACAATTAGGTTTTTCTGAGCCAGTTTTTCGGAGGTTGTTTGGATTAATTCTATGAGGTAGTTGTGGTATTTTGGGGTTTTAGTGAATTCTTTGAGGGCTTCAATTGCGTGGTTTAGGGTTTTATCAACCAGTTCTTCTTTGGTTTGAAGCAGGTGGTTGCGCATCTCTACTTCGGTTGCAGAAGTGTGTTTGTGTTTTTCGGCTTCGGCTTGTTTTTTAGCGTCGGTGATTATGGTGTGGTAGGTTTCTTGGGCGTTTTTATGGGCGGTTTGGAGGGTTTCTTTGGCTTGGTTTTGGGCTTCTGTTAGGGTGTTTTCGGCTTCTTTTTGTATATCGGTAATGATTTCGTGGGCAATTGCCGAGATTCCAGGTGTTATGTCCATGGGTTGGCCTCATATTTTTATACCTAAAATTTTGCTGATGGTGTCGGAGAGTTTCGTGTTGCTTTTGGGGCTTTTGCTGTCGGGTAATTCGAGTATTATTGGGGTGATTTTTTCTTGTCGGATTTTGTCGATTTGTTTGCGGATGGGGGGCTCAGCGGCAAAGGTTTCGCTTAGAATGATTATAGCGATGGTGTTGTTTGAGAGGGCTTGGTTTAGGGCGTGGTTTGCTTGATCAATTGTGGTGACTTCTGTGCCTTTGATGCCTACAAGTTTAAAACCGGTGATCATGTCGCTGTCACCTATTACATGACCAATCATGTAATCACCAAAAGATATTGGTGTTAAACGGTATTAAATATTTATTAGCAAATTCTAACATTATTATCAAAAATGTTGCGACCCCAACGAATGACTGCAACGTCTATTTTTTGTCTAAAAAAAGATGTGGAGATAGTATTTGAAACGCTAAATCGCTTCGGTGAATTCCACATTGAAGCAAACACCCCCAAGAACACAAACGTTGGAGAGTATGACCAAAATATTCAACAAATAGAACAGCGCCTAAGAGATATTGCGGGTCTAAGAAACCAACTAACAGAGAAAAAAACAAATCCCCTAAGCATTTTCCAAGTAGTTCAGCCCACAATAGTACCAATTACCACAGAGAACTGGCACAGCCTACTAAAAGAAACAAATCAAAACATTTTAGCACTTAAAGAAAAAATGGAGACCCTAAACACCAACATAACAAACCTGCAGAAAAAAAGAGATGAACTCACACATCAAAGAGATATGCTTGTGTGTATGCACAACTTGGCGATAGATATCCCAAGCATTAACCAGTTTAAACACATACATGTGGAACTTGCAGGACTACCTATCACCACCTATGAGTCATTTAAAGCAACTACCACAACACTACCCCTTGAGACACACCGCTGCCGCCTAAACCCTAGCACCTACTTTGTATGTTTGGCCATGCCCTCAAAACACAAAGAAGAAATACAAAAAATTCTGCACTCCTACCATGGCGAAATTTTCAACAGCCCCCCAGAGTTACCCAAGAACACCGAGAGTGCTCTAAGAAAAGTTAAAAGCAACCTAAAAGAAAACTACGAAGAAGAAAAAGTTCTCCATACCAACCTGCATCGTTTGGGTGAAGAAAATCGGCCCAATCTAGATGTCTGGGAAGAAACCGCCCAAAACATCTTGGCACTTCTAAACGCAAAGAAACAGATACTCCAATCAGATCGATTAGCAGCCATTGAGGGATATGTGCCCCAAAGCAGATTCCACGAACTAGAAAGCACTGTTGAGAGTATGCTAAATGGAAAGATCATTGTTCTGCCAGACAAATCTCAAAAACCCCCAGCTACCGAACCACCATCTAGAATTAAGCATAGCCGCTGGGTAGAGCCCTTTGGAGAAATAACAAAACTCTACGGAGTTCCCAAATACGACGAAATAGATCCCACACCGGTTATGGCCATAACGTTTCCGATTATCTTTGGGTTGATGTTTGGTGATATGGGACATGGCTTGGTTCTCCTAGTTGGCGGGGCAGTTGTGGGCAGTCTTGTCAAGGGTAATCAAAGCATCAAAAATGTTTGCTGGATTTTAGCCATATGTGGTGCGGTCGCCATTGTTACAGGTGCGCTGTTTGGCGAGTTTTTTGGTCAGCCATTTTTTGAGCCATTGTGGTTAAATCCTTTCCATGGCGGCGGGGTGTTTGAGTTTCTTCTATTTAGTCTAGTTGTGGGTATTGTGCAGATTACAAGCGGGATAACTATCGAGCTGGCCAACTATGCCATTAAACACAACTGGGCAGATGCCCTGCTCACCTCAGCACCCAAGATTGCATTCTACTTAGGAGGCGTCTACCTAATTGCGGCCTATCAGCTAAACTTTACAAACTGGCTCAGCGGACCCATACTAATACCGCTTATCCCATTCATCATTATGGTTATGGGTAAACCCTTGTTTTTAAGAACAATAAAATTTAAGGAATCAAAATTAGGCGGATCTTATGCTCAGCAAAAAAGGGAACAGCCCGAACAAGATAGTGTGGCAGGTCGGCTTTTTGAGGGCGGAAACACTCTTACTCGTCTGCTTAGCAATACTATTTCGTATAGTCGAATTCTGGCTTTGCTTATGGCGCACTGGGCCCTTATGATGGTTATCTATACAGTTGCAGGCTTAATTGCACCCACAGGAGCAAGCCCATTGCTACTAGTTTTAGCGGGAGTGGTTATTGTGATTGGTAATGTATTTGTGCTTGCGTTGGAGGGCTTGATTGTGTTCATTCACACTTTGAGACTGCACTTCTATGAGTGGTTTAGCAAGTTCTATGCAGGTACTGGAACAGAATTCAAACCCTATAAACAAAATTTTACCTACACAAAACTAACGCTCAAAGATAGCAAAAATTAGCGTACAAAAAGCTGCTTTTGGATTATCTCAGAGGGCATAGAGGCATTTATGCCTAAAGCAATTATATGCAGATTGAAGGTTTCGGTTTCTTTTAGGGTTATATATGCGAGCGGTAAGCCGATGTTGAAGAAAAAGCGGGGGCTATTTTGGGCGTGCTTGATTACTGTGTACTGAAATCGTTGCTCAGCTTTGCTTAGGGTTTTTTCTGGTGAGGGTTCTTTGGAAAAATAATTTGCATAGTGACCATTGAGAACAATTTTGAGAGCGGAGTCAAAGGTCGGTGTTAAAATCATAGCATCAATCTCTTTGGGGGTTAGGTGGAAATAGTTAGAGGGTATTGTAAGTCGGAGTTCATTTGAGTCATAGTTGAGGTTTTTGCCGCGGAGAATTGAGAGTAGAGTGTAGCTGTCGTTTTTGATGCTTGCATAGAGGTTTGCGGGGGGTTTTTCTGTTTCAGGCAACTTTTTGTAGGAGACATAGAGTTGATCATAGAAAAAGACATCAAGAAACACATCAAAACAGGCGGCAGAACCGCTTTTGTTATAGTTATTTAGACCCCTGTTAAGGGCAGATAGGTAGGGAGTTTTTTTGAATGTGTTGATTAGTTGGGGGAGGTTTGAGGCTTTGGCGGCATTCTCAAAAACTGTGGGCTGTTCAACATATCGTGATGCAGAGGAGTAAATTTTAGATATTTTCTGCTCTGTTGAGTAGCCAGCGAGGGTTTCTTTGATGAGCAGTTTTATGTTTTCTATCTCAAAGTGCAAAAGATAGATTTGAAGATACTCAGAGACTGAGGGGGGAGCATATTTGATTATTTTTTGGCAGGTTTCTATGAGGTTTTCATTGAAGGCGCGTTCCAGTTTGCGTTCGGAGAGGGGGAGCTGAATTTTGCTGATTTGCGTGTGATAGGCGGTTTCTTGTAATTGTGCGATGAAGTCAGGGAGGGTTTGGCTATCGGAGAGGGTTTTGAGTTTAGCTTCGCTTAGCAGGTTGCTTCTTTGTGCACCGATTTTTGCAAGAACCGAAGCATAATGGGTTGTCTGCATCAAGAAGAGGTTTCCTCAAGAACTGCATTTACAACTAGGCGAACGGCTTTGTCTAGGTGTTCTTCGGCTTGGGCTTTGAGTTTAGTAGCCGTTTGTTTGGTAGTCTCTAATAGTTCTGTGTGATTCTGGTTTGCTTCTTGGGCAACTTGTGCATAGAGTTTTTGGGCTTCTTGTTGTCCATACACTTTACTGTTAGCAACTAGTTTGTCAGATTCTTGATGTGTAAAAGCAAGTATTTGTTTTGCTTGGTTTTGGGCGTCAGTTTGAATTTGTTCGGCTTGGGCTTCGAGTTTTTTTAACTCATCCCACACTCTTTGCATACTATCCACAGTCATATAGAGATAAAGATGTTAAAGATATTTGTGGTTTCCAAAATTTATGACGGTCAAGCATTTAATTGCCACTAAATTTCAGATATTTTATTTACTTTTACATCATCAACCAGTCTAGAAGTAACTTAAAATCCCGGAAGTTAAAGAAAAAATTGAGAGGGATCAAATAGGAGATTTATCTGTGTTTTTGGGGTTTTGTTTGTGGTATAGTTCTGAGCCTTCTTTAAGAAATAGAATCATAGACAACAACGTCAGACCTGTTAATAGCCAAAAGCTGGCTTCAACTACTAAGCTTGGGATAATTAAGCTAAGCAGTATTGTGCCTACTTCTGCGGTAAATGCACCCAAAAAAAAGAAGGAGTAAAACATCAACCGGGGCACAAGGTTTTTGCCGACCCACACATGCCCTTTAATTGATGCTTTTTGCTTAAGGACGTATTTGCCATAGCTGTCTTTCTCTATTAAGCCAAGATTTTCAAGTTTCTGAAGATGATGATGTGCAACACTTGTGCTGCTAAGTTCAGCACCTCGGGTAACATCTCGCACGCTTGCAGACTCATCCGCGCGGACAATATATGCATAGGCACGTAAGGTGTTACCTTCCAACTCGTCAACAGTCAATGCGCATCCCTAATTCTGATGTTATGGTTCAATGCCGAGATATTTTTTTACTTCTTCAAGCGTTGTTGGAACTGGCAACTGGGCAGGTTCTGAATCGTTGAATGTAAAACCATGACCATTTTTTGTCAACTCCATGTGCAACAGGACTTCGTTGGCTATTGGAGTTACCACCACTGTTTCGTTCTCATAAAAAGTGATGTAACCCACTTGTATAATGTCTGCATAGATTGTTTGTTTGTTTTCCAATGCATCCAATATGGCACCAAATTCTTTGTATGTATCGTGATATTTACCGCCGTAGCTACCACAACCATAATGATTTATTGGCACTGGCATTACAAACGGTTGAGTTGCGTGGAGACATTGACTACAAGTAGAAACGCTATAGGAAGCCCCAATGCGGAAACCTAAATCACCAAACCAGTTTTTGTTACCAAACTCTAAAAGATCACAAACGCCGTCACAGTCAGCATGATATTTATCCACAGCTATTAACTGATTGCTTTCGCAAAGCTGGATGTCATCAGTATAAACAACAAGTTTTAGATATTCTATTCTAGCATCTGCTTGCTGGCTAAAAGCGCTATCACTAATTGAGGTAAAAAATTTGATTCCGCCTGCCCACTGATAGCTGTCATCAATTATATCGGCATCAAAGGATGCAGAGGGATTTTCTATGGTAAACCAGGGGTCATCACCAAATGTTTGAGCGATTGTATTCATACGAGCTGACATAGGCACAATTACGGCTACGCCGATTAAGAAAGCAACTATGCTTATGACCAGCATTTTCTTTTCAATTTTCATTTTATTTTTTCCTCCACCACCACAGTCTTCAGAAGGATATATAATACCAGTTTCCGAACGCATTTTCCCCTAAAGCGTTCGCCCCAAGAACGGAAAAATAGACGGGTTAGTGACCAGAAAGATAAAAACCTGGGCCGACAACGAATAAAAACCCAAAACATCAAAACAGCATAGATGCAAAAAAGAGAACAAAAATATTACCACACGGGTCAGGGTTCAAATCCCAGCAACAGCACCACACCGCATAATCCCTTGATTGCAAACACTTCTCCCCGTTCTGGACAGATTGAAACCTGGGATACAATATTGAGAAGATACATGAGGTCTGTAAGGAACCCTATTTTCTTACGATGTTTATTACGATGTTGTTTTGATATTAAAACCAATCAGTACCTCATTGGGTCCTACAAGCTAGAACGGTTCGGGCATATTTTGCTTTGAAATACGTAACTTACATCATTTATACAATTTTCAGAACAAAATCTAAATTTTGAATTGTGCCGCCGCTCATGACACAATTAAGCTGTCACATATGTTCTCCAACGTGACGATGTCTCCATGCGAGCTGGGGTTCAAATCCCAACGATATGTAACCATTGACTATAGCTCAAATTAAAAATCTCGATAGTTGATCTATATTGTCAAACAGGACGCAGTGGCCTTGTCGGGGAAAGATTTCCAAGTCAGCCCCCTTAAATTTGCGGGCTATACTATAGGCATTGTTTACTGGGCAGGTTTTGTCTTCTTGTCCATGCCAAATCCAGAGCTTGCCGCTAACTTTGCTAAAGGGGAGATTCCAGGGGTTTAAGAAAAGTTTGTGTTCGTCAAGTACTGCTTGAACACCGGTTTTTTGTCGAAATGCTTCAGCCATAGACAGATGCATCAACCTCATCCATTCGGGGTTAGAAAAAAATAGTGCATCACGAGTTGAGCACCCATTTAGCATCTGTCGGCCTTGGTTAGAGCGAATAAAAGATGCGGGTCCGTCTGCTTTTAGGATCTGTCGGCGCATGTTTTGCATGGCCAACGTACCCAGCAGGGGAAGTTTTAGGGCATATTTGGCAAGGGGCATGTTGTGTGCGGTTGAGGCATCAAAGGGCAAATCGGGTGCACCTGCGATTATTCCGCGTTTTATGCGTTGAGAAAAATAGGTCAGGTATGCAAGTGCGAAAACGCCGCCTCCAGACCACCCCAAAACACTGAATTGAGAGAGTCCTAAGTGGTCGGCTAAAAAGTTGAGGTCCGAGTTGAAGTCTTGGATGGTTTTTCGGGGTTTATAGGTGGATAACCCATAGCCAGGTCGGTCGACAGATATGAGTTGAATATTTTGATTGATAAGAGGTTTTAGAAGAAGCGCTTCTAGGCGGCTGCTGGCAGTACCGTGGAAATACATAACAGGAACACCGCGGCCGGCTACAAGGTAGCTCAATTGTCGTCCGTCAGGTAAAGTGAGGACATGGGCGCTCAACTAACCAGCTCCATCAAAACTTTACTGCGTTGTGACCATATTAGCAGTGGCCTAGAAAACTTTGTGAACACATAGTCAACTCATAGACAACACAGTTAAACTAAAATTTATATCCACCGCAACACATCAAAACCCATTAAACTCATAGGCACCTAAAATGACAACAGAAAAACCACAAAGTGCAGTTCAAGAGATTAGCAATTGCTTTGTCTTGCCCCAATACGATCAAAACTGCATATCAAACATACCCAAACTGATACTAAATCTGCTTGGGACTCAAACTACAAAATCTAACCCGCTTAAAAACCATATAGAGACCGACAATATAAGACATAGCAAAATTGTGCTTCTGGTTATCGATGGGTTTGGATTTAGTCAGCTCCAAAAGCATCAGCAACAAAACGCCTTTCTTTCCGCCCTTGCAACCAAAGGCTCGCTATCAGCTATCACAAGCGTGTATCCTTCACAGACAACCAATGCACTTATGACACTAAACACAGGCTTAACTCCTCAGGAGCATGGAGTTTTTGAATACTTTATTTATCTAAAAGAAGTCGGCGTAGTCAATGCACTGCGCTTTGAACGCATTAACACAAAGCAAAGAAAACTCGAAGAAGAAGGGTTTAGTCCAAATTTGATGTTTAGAGGAAAAAACATTCATCAAACGCTAAAAGACAAGGGAATTCCGACATTTACTCACCTGCCAGCAATAAATGCCTCAGGGGCATGTTCAAAATTAATTTTTGAGGGCAGCACGGTGGTGGCTGCGCAGAAAACCTCAGATTTAATTGTTAATCTCAGAAAAAATCTTGAACAAACCAATGGCGGTTACTTTTTTGTGCACCTAGACAGTCTCGACACCATAGCACATTATTATGGACCCCAAAGTGACCAATTTAGCGCAGATCTCTCAAGCCTAACCTATCTACTCCAAAAAGAGCTGATAGAAAAAGTGGATGATAAAACTGCCAAAGAAACCCTGTTGCTGATAACCGCAGACCATGGGACCATAGATACCAACCCCAACAACACAAGCTATCTTAGCCGAACCCAAAAACCATTAACTTATCGAAAGTGCGCAAAAAACAACAAACGCATCCCACCCACAGGAAGTCCAAGAGACATCTTTCTACATATAAAAGAAGAGAAACTCGAAGAAACCAAAGAGACGTTAACTCAGCAGCTCAGCTCGAAAGCACAGGTGATTGAAACTAGCAAAGCAGTTAAAGCCGGCTTGTTTGGGATTGGTGAGGCGCCTCAAGAATTTTTTGATCGGGCAGGAAACCTGCTGATTCTACCCTACGACAAAGAAACAATTTGGTTTAGCAACCCTGAGGGAAGAAAAATCACGTTTTGGGGACATCACGGCGGCTTAAACAGCGAAGAAATGCTCGTACCATTTGTCGCGATAAATCTGAACTGCCTAAAGAAATAAACGTCCATACAACAACCTTGTCGGCCAGAATTCTACCCCTTTCATAACATCTAAACTGTTTTCCGCATCTTTTTCATGCAACACTAAAACAAGTTCATATAACAACACAAAAAGACCGTTTGTATATCCCTTTTGTGAATGCGCTATAGAGCTGTAGGTTATAGGTGTTTCTTGGGGGTCTATGACGAGTTGGTCTTTGGGCATATATGAAACGGAGTTTATTTTATGATGAACTCGAACCTGCCTTGATTTTGGATTTAATTAATTCTACGCAAACCTGCCTTGATTTTGGATTTAATTAATTCTACGCAAAAGTTGTTACTCGTCTAGTTGTAGCCTTTCCGAAAAGTTACTGCGCAGTAAACGCTAATACAGAGATCATTGATATCTTTAATGAGACTACAAGGTAAGAGAAGGGCGTGAAGTAGTGTGAGACATGTTTGCAGGGTTGCGGGGTTAGTTTTTGTGTTTTTGTTGGTTTGTGGTTTGTTTGGCGGGGTTTCTGTTTTGGGGGAGGCTGTGTTGCCGCCGGAGGAGAATGTTTGGACTGAGGTGGCATCGATGCGTCATGCGCGAAGTTATTTTGGCACAGTGGTGGTGGATGGTAAAATCTATGTTATGGGAGGTATTGATAAAGAGGGGGTTAAACCGGGCGGATCGTTTGGTAGCCCCTTTGCTGAAGTTATTGGTGCCGTTGAGCGATATGATCCACAGACTAATACGTGGATGGATATGTCACCAATGCCTACACCCCGATGCTACAGCATTGCAGTGAATTCTATGGGTAAAATCTACTGCATAGGCGGAAGAAGTACTCCTCTGGGTCACCCTCTAGCGGTAAATGAGGTTTATGATCCCGTTACAGATAGCTGGGAGAAAAAAGCAGCTTTACCAACTCCCAGAACTGTTGTTTCTGCTTGTGTTGTGAATGGAAGCATATATGTTATGGGCGGAATTATAACCACAAGTGATGGCGGGTCCTATTCGGAGCTTTGCGAGGTTTATGATCCTGTAGAAGATACATGGTCGGTATATGATGGACCCTGGCCAGAGGTGCCTTCTACAAGTCTGGTTTTTGATAATAGACAATATGTTTGCAATGGAGTTTGGCTTCAGATTTATGATTTTGCTGGAGCTAGTTGGATGTATGGTCCTGATGTACCGGGTGAACGTCAGGGCAGAGGCATTGTTGCGGTGGATGGGTTATTGTATACTTTGGGCGGCTGTATTGAGACACATAGTTTCCCTTTTTACATGGATACTCCTGAGCGGGTTTCTTCTAGGGGTGTTTTTGTGTATACGCCGTTTGGTTATGGACGAATTCCACCCGAGATTTCAATTTTATCCCTTAAGGAGGGAGGCGAGTATAATTTTAGCAATGTAACCCTAGAGTTTAGTATAAAACAGCCTGTAGTTTGGATGGGCTATAGTCTTGATGGGCAAGCTAACGTAACAATTGAGGGTAATGTTACTTTGCCAGAGTTATCAAATGGGCACCATAGTGTGAGGATGTTTGCGGAGGATAAATATGGAAACAGGGGGGCTTCAGAAACCATAACCTTCTCTGTTGTTAATGTATCCCTAGTTAATGCACCCCTATCCATGTCTTTTATAGTTGCTGTTGTAGTTACTGTTGCGGTTGCTGTTGTTGTTTGTGGAAGTTTGTTATTTTTGTTTTTAAGAAAACATCGGCGGTAGCCCGTCTTTGCAGATGGGCTGACGTACGCACGTATGTTGAATTATTGCCCCATCTTTTCCCAAAATAATCTCACCTCAACTGACTGTTATATCAGACGACAAATATGCCTTATCATAAATTTTGGCCTCGGAACCATTTCAGGAATAAACACCGTCACCACAACTGTAACACCAACAATATCCTCGAAGCGACCAGAACAAGTATTGTGAACATAAATTGGGATATATAGTGAAGCAGACTGATTAAATTAGAAAAAAACAGCTCAGGTATCGGTGTCTTCAAATATGTTTAATATTTGGGGATCTAAGCAGACGTGCACTTTGTCACCGATGCTTAGGCCTAACTCTTTTAGGGTGCTTATTTGAAGTCTGGCATTGAGGGGGAATCCGATGTTTATGGTTATTTGTGCGGTGGATCGCATCTGGGTCATTTCAGTTATGGTGCCTTCAATAGAGTTGGTTAAACCGTCTCTTAAACGGGAATTATTTGATTTTAATAGAGTAATATCTTCGGATTTTAGTGTCGCAATAATGTTTTTTTTGGCCAATTTGGGTGATGCCGCCGCGTAGAGATGGATGCCGTTGATTTCAATCTCTAGTAAATTGTCATGTATTCCCAGTGCTCTACCCGCATAAGTGTTGAGACCGAGAAATCTAGCGACATAACTTGAGACGGGTTTATCAAATATTTCTGTTGGGTGGCCGATTTGTTCTATGTGTTTTTTTCCCATGATTGCGATTCTATCGGCCATAATGTAGGCTTCGGAGAGGTTGTGGGTGACATAGATAACGGTGATTTCGAGTTTGCGCAGATAGTTTTTGAGGTCTATTCTAAAGGATTCTCTGAGTTGGGGGTCTACTGCGGAGACGGGTTCGTCAAGGAGCAGGGTGTGGGGTTGAGTTGCCAGTGAGCGGGCGATGGCGGTACGTTGTTTTTGTCCGCCGCTTAGTTGATGGGGATAGTATTGGGCATATTCGCTTAGACCTATAAAGTCAAGGAGGCGGTTGGTTCGGGTTTTAATTTCATTGTTGGATAGGCGGAGGGCTTTTAGTCCGTAGGCTATGTTGTCTTTAACTTGCATGTGTGGGAAGAGGGAGGGGGTTTGGAATACGTAGCCGATTTTGCGCTCGGAGGGTTTTAGATTGATTTTTTTTGTGGGGGTTTGTCCGCTTACCAGTTGGTTGTTTATGTAGATGTTGCCGCTGTCTTGGGGTGTTAAGCCGGAGATTAGGTTGAGCAGGGTGGTTTTTCCGCAGCCGTTGGGGCCTAGAAGGCAGAGGATTTCTTTGTCGTTTACTTGTAGAGATAAATCTTTGAGAACTAGTTTTTCGTTGAAGGATTTTGTGAGTTGGTCGAGTTGTATCATTTTTTGGCTCCGAATCGTTTTTGTTCCAACAGTTTAACGATGATTAAGACGGTAAAGGAGATCGCGATCAGTATTATGGATAGTAGAATGGCGCCGGTTTGGTTTGAGTAGAGTAGGGTATAGATGGTTAGGGGCATGGTTGCGGTTTCTCCGGGTAGGTTTCCGGCAAACATTAGTGTGGCGCCGAATTCGCCCATGGCTCGGGTCCAGGCTAGCAGGGTTCCAGAAATTATATTTCGTATATTTAGAGGTAAAGAGACAGTAAAGAAAACGCGGATTTGAGATCCGCTCAAAATTCTGGCGCTGTTGTAGATGTCTCGATTTTGGTTTTCAAAGCCTGTTTTGGCGGCTCTAAATAGAAATGGGGAAGCTACGAAGGCTTGTGCGATGATAACTGCTATGGTGAATCCGGGGATGGTTATGCCTAATTGTGTTAGCGTGGGTCCTAAGATGCCTCGGGGTGCAAATGCGTAGAGTAGAGCAATACCGGCTACTGCGGGGGGTAATACTACGGGTAGATCTAGAATGGTGTCAAGTATTGTTTTTCCGGGAAAGTTTCGGGTTGCCATAAAATAGGCGGAGGGGACTGCTAAGGCAAATGCGAGAAGGGCGGCAATTGCGGAGGTGTAGAGACTGAGTTGAATTGCATTTATAACTTGCCAATTTTGTAGCTGGGTGTCCATTTGTGTGAGATCGAGGTTTAGAAAAATAGAGGCTATGGGAAGGGTGATGAAAATAAAATAGATGATAACGATGAGTCCAAGTATTATAAGGGCAGTTTTGTCAATTAAGGTAAAGAGGTTTTTTAGTTTTTTTGAGGGTGTATTGTCTAATTCAGTGAGGTTTGTTTGTTTTGTGTCAGCGTTTGTTTGAGTCAATCATATACACCGATATTTTGGTGTTAGTATTGTTATATGCCAAACCCGTAGTGTGCCAGTAGAGCTTGTCCTTGTTGGGATTCCCAGAAGTCTAGGAATTTCTGTGCGAGCTCTGACTGCTTGGTTGAGTCTATGATGGCTATACCATATATTGCTTTTTGGTTTACCTCAGAGGGTATTTGGAGAAATTCTGTTTGTTGACCCGACAAAGCACCATAAACACCATCAGAAGCATACACAATACCTGCATCATAGAGACCAGTAGAGGCTGAGAGTGCAACCTGACCAACAACATTTTCCACATTAGACTCATAGGATCTAACATTACGATAGATACTAGTGTTATAATCACGGTAGGCCCCAGAGGCAACATAGTGTGGACTGCTATAGTTGCCCCATGTGGAGTCGATTTTCCATATGGTTTGGTTTGCATAGTTACCGGCGGGTACAGAGGGTTCAGCTATGACAAGTTTTATGCCGGGTTTAGCTAAATCTGCCAGCGAAACTATGCCTGCAGGATTACTAGGAGCTAAGATGATTTCTAGATTGTTACTGGTGAAATCTATGGTGGTGTCTTGGTAGAGCAGGCCAGCTGTTTGTAGTTGGTTGGTCCATTTGTTGTCTGCGGACATAAAGATGTCGCAGGGTGAGCCTTGGGTGATTTGTGTGTAGAGTGCGCCGGAGGAACCAGAGTTTATGAGTAATTTGCAGTTGTTGGTTTGTTCGAATTCTTGGGTCATGTTGGCAACGGCGTTGGTTAGGCTGGCGGCTATGAACACGCGTAGCTCAGGGGTTGGGGGTGAGGTGTAGTTGGTGTAGAGCAGGCACCCTGCGATTGATGCAACTGCTATGATTGTTACAAGGATGAGTATAGTGAGTTTTTTAGGCATTTGACCACCTTATCGATGTTATTTAATAGTCATATCGATTTGTTAGTCATATAAACATTTTCAAAACAACCACTACCAAACAGCAACAACAAAAACAAAACAACAAACAAACTCAAAAAATAGGCAACCGGCCACAGTCACCCAAACTACTAATGGCCCTGACCCTCAAGCATGCCAAATACATGCAATATTCCCGGAAATAGTGCCGCCAGCCCCTCCGAAACCGCTTTGGGACTACCGGGCAGATTTACAATAACACACTGCCCCCTAACGCCGCTCACACCCCGCGAGAGCATAGCCATTGGTGTTCGCCTCTGACCATAAACCCGAAGCGCCTCAGAGATACCTTTAGTTTCTCTATCTACAACACGCAAAGTAGCCTCAACAGTTACATCCCGAGGACCCAACCCAGTTCCACCACATGTAAGAACCAAATCCAGCTTTAAGTCATCACAAAACCGCCGAAGCTCCACCTCAATTTTAGCGGCATCATCAGCCACAACACCATAATTATCGACAATAAAGCTATATTTCTTCAAAACATCCACAGCCAAGCGGCCAGACTTGTCTTCCCGCTCACCCCTATAAGCGGAGTCACTAACAACCAGAACAGCAGCCCTTAACGGCCGATCAAATTTCTCTTGAACACCTTTAATGCCGCCAGCCTTTTGGAGCAAACACACCGACTCAATACACAACGCCTTGTCGATAGGTTTTAGCATATCATAAACTGTAAGAGCAGCAATAGAGACCGCTGTGAGTGCCTCCATTTCAACACCAGTTTTCCAGACAGTTTTTAGCTCCGCTTGAATTTCCACAGAAGCCTCTTTTAGAACAACATCAACATGAACATAATCAAGAGGTATGGGATGACAATAGGGTATTAAATCAGAGGTCTTCTTAGCACCCATAGTCGCAGCCACCCGAGCAGACTCAACAATATCGCCCTTAGGAGATTTACCCGCCCGAATCAGTTGGATTGTCTCGGGACTAACCTTAACAATAGCCTGTGCAACCGCAACACGCAAAGTATCAGATTTTTCTGCAACATCAAACATGCCCATCTTCTACAACATCCTCCAGCATTACTCCCTCAACCCACCTAGAACCCGCCGCTGATATTTCTTTCTTCCAAACCGGCACTGATTGCTTGATAGCATCAATAACATAACTACAAGCCTCAAAAGCTTCTTTGCGATGCGCCGAGGAAACAGCAATAGCCACACTAACCTCACCCACCTTGAGAAGACCCAAACGCTGAATCACCACAAACCCCAACAAATTCCAACGCGCAGTCGCATATTGCTCTATTTTTCTAAGAGCCTCCTGAGCCATCTCTGCATAGGCTTCATAATATATCGCTGACACCGCCCCCGCCTCACCATGATCACGCACAGAACCCAA
>JAIRQQ010000046.1 GCA_031256395.1 Nitrososphaerota archaeon | reverse complement strand
TTTGGCTGAAAAGTTAACAGTTAGCAAAAAGAATACTCAAAAGATTGAGCGTAAGCATCTTTCTCTTAGAACATGGTGCTCCCGATTGGTACGAAGAGGTATTCGTTTTTCAAAAATCGATGAAATGCACAAAATCGCGGTTGGATACACAATTAACACACGAATGTTTGGACGAAACTATCCATTACATGAGTTTAGGACATGACCCTATTGTTAGTTATGCTAGTGTATGAGATTTTGCGGGTCAAGGTTAAATTGGGAGTAGCTTACATACCATTCATATCGGGGCAGTGTATGGGGTTGGATTCTAGAGAATTTGTCTATCAGCAATTTAGCGAGTTCTACAGTGATCCCGCTAATGCTGTGCCTGCTCCTCCTCTGGCGCATCAGCGTGAATTTGGATATCTCATGTTTAGAGAAAAGTTTATGGTACGCCATCGGCGTTTTGAACAAATCGCCAACTTTCGAGTTGTTTTAGCTGATACGGTACCCTCAGATGTCTATCACAGTTGTGCCTATTATGATAATCCAGACTTTGATATGGATAAAAAGGGCTGGATAGGCAGTGATGTGGTGTTTGATATAGACGCTGACCACATACCCACATCCTGTAATAAAATGCACGATGAATTTCGCTGTGTCACCTGTAGCTTTGAGGGACGGGGCACAACCCCTGAGGTCTGTCCATGTTGTGGAGCTACAAAGTTTGAAACAAAAATCTGGGCATGCGAACTCTGTATAGCATCTGCACGTGACGAAGTGGCTAAATTGCTTGATATGTTGGAGAATGATTTTGGGTTTGCCCAAGACGAGGTCCGAGTGTTTTTTTCTGGACACCGCGGCTATCACATACATCTTGAAAGCGAAACCATACGATCCCTAGACGCCATGGCAAGAAGAGAAATCGTCGACTACGTAACCGGCTTGGGGTTAAGTTTATTGGAGAAAAATAAACCAAAACCACAAAAAAAACATAGTGTAAAGAAATTTAATCTGCATGATTATGGCTGGAACCGCCGACTAAAACGGGGTATGCAGACCTTTCTTGAAACCGCCCTGCCCGCAGATCTCAAAGAAGCAGGATTACAAAACAAGGCCTTACTTGAGAGCAAAGAAACAATTATTAAACGTGCCATAAACGAGGGCTTGTGGGAAGGCATCCAAGGTGTCAGTGTCCAGACATGGCTAAAGCTCGCAGAGCATATCCGACAAGAACAAGCAACCAAAATTGACACTGTAGTCACCACTGACATACACAGACTCATCCGTATGAACGGCACTCTCCATGGTAAAACCGGACTCAAAAAAGTCGAATTCAAATCTAAAGAACTGCAAATTTTTGACCCCTTCTCTGAAGCGGTAGCTTTTAAAAAGGGAAAAGTGAAAGTGTTGGTATCTGACGCACCAGAGTTTAGGATGAGTGGAGAAACATTGGGTCCATACAAAAATCAAACCGTTGAGTTGCCTGTAGCGGCCGCGGTTTTACTCATATGCAAAAAAAGAGCTGAGGTGGCACCCTAACGTATAACCAACTCTATGCGGCTTGGCGCCGTGAAATCGATGACCCCACACTTGGAGGACTACCACCAGATTTCTACCTCAAAATCGCAGAGTACTTAGCACATATTAAAGAAGAAAACAACAAACCACTTGATAAAAAAACTGTCAAAGTTAACCTGCTGGAGCATGAAACTAAGAACACAGAACATATGCTTAGCGAATTGTTAGATTTACGATACAGAAAAATTCTCAAAACCATCACCCGACTCCACAGAGCCCCCATTGAGTTGCTCACTGAAGAAGAAAGCAAGATGTGTCAAAATTTTGTCAGCTTTGCAGAGACCTATATGCAGTTTGCAGAGAACCTCAAACAGGGTGAACAAACAACTATAACAGTAACAACAAGCCAAACCATCCACCCAGCGCAACAAACACTACAGACAACAAAAGCAGAATTTAAGCCACCTGCTCATGTCACTCATAAGCGTTTAACGCTTCGTTTCACAAAGTCTATTCCAGCCATCATGGGTGCAGACATGAAATCCTATGGACCCTTCACTGCCGAGGATGTGGCAGCTCTACCGACGCTAAATGCCCAGATTCTGATCAAACAGGGACTAGCAGTTCTCATTGAAACTAGCTAAAGCTCTACCAAGTTGTCACTATAATCATTTATCGTCGGATTTAATTTAAAAAATGCTGTCCTGCAGCATTGTGCATACAGGCAGGAGCTGGGGATTAGCTGTATTCTCGGAAGGTATAGTTGCATTTTGTACAGCGCAGGAACTGTGTAGAGGACTCGTCAGCTCCGCGAGTCTGTACCTGCCAGACATAAGCAGTGTTATTATTGCAACGAGGACATTCAAATCGCACTGTTGGGAGTGTGCTAAGTTTTTGTTCCTCTTTACCGATAACGGCTACAAACTGTTGGGGGTTGTGCTGAATAACTTTTGAAGCTACTTTCTGGTCGACTTTTTCGACTACATCAGGTTTTTTGTAGCCACATTTTGAGCATGCAAGAACCAGCGTTGCTTCTTTTCCGCTTTTGGACTTTTTTGGTTCAAGACGTGAACCACACTTTGGGCAAAATTCCATTTTGACCTTCCCTTTTTGGGGGAACTCCTTAGCGTAGGAGTTTTTATACCTTTCCAAGCTACAACAGCATCTGGTTGATTGTTGTACAGAACTAGTACATTTTCACCAATTCATATTCTACCTAAAAGATCAAGTTTTCTTTAGAGCAGTTTTCGATAGAATATGCAGGATTATTCTATAAACTAGGGGTTGGGATTAAAAGATCTAAAAATAAAAAAGGAAGGGGGAAGTTTATTTTTGTTTATGTTTTTAGACGCGTTTTTTTAGCAGTAGCAGTGCTAGCAGTGCGCCGACAGCGATTATAGCGATGATGATGCCGACAGTTGCGGGGACAAAGTATTGATCAGCGATGGATGGTGGGGTTTCGGTTGGTGCAGGTGTTACAACTGCTTCGTCCACACCAAATGCGGTAGATGCGCCTGAGCGGTAGTATGATTCACTGCCTTTGAAGTCAGCATAGACGTAGTATTGTCCGGAAACATCAGGAGTCCATTTGAAAGCATAGTTGCCATACATGTCGCTAGTGGTTTTGCCGATTTCGCGGTAGTTGTTGTTGGAGTCAATCACTGACAAGACAACCTCAACACCAGTTGTGTTTGTGGGTCTTGGTTTTTGCATGTAGAGATACTCCATCCATTGGCTTTGGCTTTCTTCAGAGACTGCAGCGACGCCGTTGACATGGTTGTATGCATTCATACCCTGGGTTGTTCCTGGGGAAACGTCTAACACTGTACCGGTGATCATAACACTTGAACCCTCAGTAACAATGTCGTTTCTAACGCTTACGGTGGTTGCACTTGGGCCTCTGCCGAGTGCGTATACTTGGTGGTCATAGTTGTTCCAGTAGACAAGAACACCATCAGCGATTGCCATGGTACCGGGGTGTGCCCAGCTCATCATGGACCAGACTTCGTCACCAGTTTCGACATCATAGACGCGTACTTTAGCGCCTTTTAGCAATGGGGTATCTGCAGAGTGTTCGTGAGTTCCAATGTAGATTTTACCGTCAGCAATTGCGCCTATGAAGAGTGTGTAATACTTGTATTGTTCTTCACCGGTTGGTGCTTCTTGTTTCCAGAGTAGTGTACCGTTCTTTAGGTCGTAGCAGTGGACCATGCCTGTGTAGCCAGTAGCAAAGAATTTACCGTAGGCTATTGATGAGCCGTGTACGTTCATAAGGCTGCTCCATGTGTAGTAGCCGTATGGGTTTTCTTCAGCTAAGTCGGGAGTTTGCCATACTTTGTTTCCGGTGCGTATGTCATATGCTGTGAAACTTAGCATAGGCATATGCTGGAAGATAAAGACGCCCTCGCCGGCACGTATGAAGAGGTTTTGTGTACCATCGCTCATAGTCTGGGGGTAATTCTTTTGGAATAGAATTCTACCATAGTCTTCTTCGTTGATGCTGATAGCTGTTAGAGTAACTTCGCCAGCGTTTGTGTATGACATAGAGCCTGAACCGCCGCGTGTGATTGTACCGTTGCTGACTAGTAATACGTCATCAGAGACAGCGATTGGAGTGGGTGTGTTGGTAAACCGTGGCATAGACACGTTCCAGTCAAAGCTTTGTTGTGTTGCAGTTAGTGAACCGTTTCGGGTGCCTGTAAGTGGGCTCATTGCTGATCCGCTTGGGTCCATAAGTACTTTAGAGGAGTTCCACTGATAGAGCCACCAGTTGGGATTTGATGTAGTACCTATGTTAGCAAAGACGTACCGCAAAACTTCACCTTTAGACCCGATTACTTCTGCTTCACTTGTAGGTGCACCTGTGATAGCGATGCCCAATGTTGTACCATAGCGTGGATGAATTGCAGCGCCAAAGTTGTTTGACCATAGATAGCCTGGGTTGATAACACCGTGTTGGTTCATGTTGTTCATTGCATAGTAGTAGCCAAAAGCAGGAGGAGGAGTCATGGTATGATTGCGCCAAATCTCTTCACCGGTCTTCAAATCAACAGTAACCCAGTCACCGCCTGTGCCTGCGAATGCGATTGGTTCGTTGTAGGTTAATCTGCCGTGCATAATGATCTGTGTTTGGAATCTTGTTTGGTATTGGTGACCTGCGTTGAAAACTTGACCACTGTCACTAGTTTCGTCGAAGAAGTATTGGTTTCCACCAACAACACCGCCGTCTTCAGTTACCTTAGTCCAGAGTATGTGTCCACTGTTAGGAGCAACACCTTCTGGTTGGAATCTGTTTTCGGCGCTACCATAGTTTCGGTCTTTTGCGTTGTTTAGCCAGTTAGATGAGATCACACCCCAAGAATCGTTTTGACCATCGATTGGACGAGACCAGTATTCCTCAGGAAGAGGATACCAAGCCACGAAGTTACGGTCAGGAGCGTCTTGTAGGACCTCTAAAGTGTAGGTCTTGTTGCTAGCTAAGAATGTAGTGCCAGTATAATCTCTTTGAGTAACTGTGGTGTTCCATTTGAATTTGAGTTCTTGGAACATGATGTTGATTGAGTAGTTGCCAAGTTTGGTTGGTGTAAAGTATGCGTATGATGAGCCGGTTGAGTCAGAGACATAAATTTCGTCTTCATGACCACCGTTTAAGAATTGTTTGTTACCGTCAGGATCGGTGATTTCAACTTTGTATCTGTATCGAACGTCGCTTTGGTTAGTTGGGGATGCGCCTGGAGGAAGCATTGGGTTGAATATGATGATGGATACACGTTCGTTAACCCCAACAGGGTTAGGTGTAACCACACCATAGGTGAATGTTGGAACTTGGTCTTTGTAGCGTGTCCACATAGTCAGTCTTGCGTTGGTGGCATCACCAGCTTGACCTACCCAGTTCATGCCTTCGCTAATAGCTTGTTCAGTAGCAGCATTGTAGCCTGTAGCAGGTTGTATGTTGAGAAGCGCTGTAAACGTAGATACGACTAGTATCATAGTCACGATTGCAGCAAATAGTTTGTTTTTTGTTTGCATTTTTCTTTTTTCTCCTTGAGCGTCAGCAAATCGAGTGATCTGCCAAGCGCTCTTGTGGGTAGATTCAATGCAATGTTTGATATTTAAAAGAAAGCCGTAAGTATAGCTTATGACAAGACAACCTGAAAAATACAACACCACCAAAACCAAACAAAACAAGAGAAAAAACAACTAATCAGCCAAAATACACCACACACAAACACAACAGACAACACCTCAAGCAACAACACCTGCCACATCAGAGCCCCGCCTTGAAACCTATAACTGAAACACACCACAGGCAAACCAAACGTAACAATCACGACAGCAGGTTTTTCATCAACCAGATTTGCCCAACATCACACAGGCACATAATTTAGAGAAAACTTGGCAACCATACATGCAATATGCCAAGCATAAGCCGCCCATTCAAATAATGTCATAAGTTGTGTTTCTGACAAAAAGGCTTAAGGTTAAAAAGAAAAACATACACAATAGGTAACATGGAAGGATTTAGTGACAGCGACGAAAACAGAATACTCGCCGAACTGGGACTAACAATCAACCAAACAAAGGTATACCTAGCACTCCTAAGAATAGGCACCGCATCAAAGGCAATCAGCATCTTTAAAGTATCAGGCATCGCCCGACAAGACATCTACCGAGTACTAAGCGAACTCCAACAAACAGGCATAGTGGAAAAAATAATATCCAAACCAACAAGATTCCGCGCTGTTGAACCCAAAACAGCAACAGCCATACTCATAGAAAAAAAGAAAGAAAACTTTCAGGAATTAAACCGAAAAGCTGAAGAATTCGCCAGCAAAGCTTACGAAAAATATACCCCAGCCGCCACTTATCATGAAAAAGACCAAATTGTACTGATCACAGAAAAACAATCCATCATACGTAAAATCCAAGAATCCATTGAGAGAACTCAAAACACAGTGGACAGCCTCACACCAAACAGAGAACTCTTACCATGGTTAACCAGTGTAGAAGAATCCATAAAAATCGCCAAAGACAAAGGCGTAAAAATAAGATGGATAACCAAAAAAACAAACACTGACAAAGACCTCACCAAACCCACAATGTTTAATGATCAAACCAATAATGCCAAATTAGAAGACAACATACCGCCGCCAAGAGCACAGTTCTTCATTTTTGACGGAAAAGAAATCATAATATCATTTGAAGAACGCAATTTTGCAGAGACACCTGTCTTGTGGACAAACAGTCCCTCAGTCATAATGCTGGCCAGAAGCTATTTTGAAACCTATTGGAATAAAGAAACAATGCCCATCGAGGTCTACAACTATACTACCCAGCAAACAAGTAAGCAAACCCAGAGCAGAATAAAAAAGGGTTAAGCTTTAAAAATACGGTTCAGCTCTTTGCCAAAAGCATCGTTAGTCTCACGTACCTTGGCAACGGCAACAATTAGGGCATCCTCAGGTGTGGCTTTGCCCTTCATGCGCAGATATATTATGGGGCTGGAAGCTAAGGGGTGGGGCACATCATAACCTGCAAACTCTACGCGTTCATCTTCGAGAAGACGTTTCTGGATAAGGTTACAAATGCCATGGCTACCGCCTTCAATTTCAATTTTAAGTTCATTTCCTTCTTTTTTTAGCACTCTAACTTTCACTTATTTTCCCTCTATATAGCGATTCTTTACCGTAATCTGGAGCCATCTTGCGGCGCTCAACATTACCACATTTAGAACATTTAAGATCATAACGGTCTTGAATTAGTAAGGTACCATCACGGCTACAGAAGCCATAGAGCACCCCAAGATTTTTGTCATTGGTTGAGAGGTGGAAAATTTGGTTTTTTTCACTGATGACCTTAGCTCGAATAATATCACCAGGTTTACATACATCACCCATCGATTCCACATATCGATCAGAAACATCACTGACATGAAGTATGCCGCCAAAGGTACCAGCAACTTGTTTTTTGCCTACCCTAAAGATTTTCACTAAAACATTATCAGACTGAGCATTACCAATTTGACCAATAACAATGGTTCCAACCTTGGGCACAGCAACAGAATTAATAGCAGGGTAAACAGAGACGCGCCGATTCTGCAAATCAAGAAGGCTGTGGCCAACAATTTTTGAATATATTACGCCGTCTTTGACGTAGGTTCCTGAGTCAGGAATAAATTCTTCGATGACCCCGAGGCGTTCGCCGGGTATTACGAGGTGACCACTTTTTTGTTCAGGAGCTTTTAATGTCATGATGTTCATCTTCATTAGGTAAATAGTAAGTTAATTCTGATAAACGCATAGGTTTAGTTTCGATTCTACTCAATAAACCTTTTGATAAACAAAAAGCACACCCACACCAAGCAATTAAAGTAAAAAAACAAAAAGACCACACACTACACCAAGGGCACACAGTTATCTCGATTGACCCATCAAATTACAAGGGTAACTTGCTCAAACAACCCGTTGAACCAAGTTTACTTTAGAATTGTCAGCACAATCGCGTCTTGTTTAGCATATCAGCTACTGCTGTTTTTCTATAAGGTATAGATCAATTACGAAGTCATGTCTGAGTTTACGGTGAAACTCGAACATCTTGGGAATAGTCATAAGCATTGAATAGACGCCAGTTATAGCTCCACCAGATTTAGCTATAAACCCCTCCAGAAAAGGAGAAGGCTGCACCTGAACAAAACCGCCGCTGCTGGATTTTAGTATCTTTATTAAATGTTCATCGACTTCGGAATGTTTGTGGATAGAGTAGACTTTGTCTGCGACCTCAAGGGCTTTAACCAAAAAGGCTTGATCAGCTTTGCGGTTTTGCACTCCAAACGGCGGATTTTGCACCACCGTATCAAAACGACCCTCAATAGCAGATATATCACCGTTAATCCACTGCACACACTTCTTAGAGAAACCTGCTTTTTGGGTGTTTGCTTGGGCGGTTTTTATGGCAAGGGGATCAAGATCTATGCCAACAATCTCTGTTGCCCCCAAAAATGCTGCACCCAAACTCAATCGGCCTGTGCCGCATCCTAAATCCAGCACTGATTTGTTTATGATATCGTTGTGGGTGTAGGCGGCTAGGTAGAGCAGGTTTGCAGCTATGGCCTCAGGTGTGGTATACTGTTCTAGTTGTACTTGGGGATTGGGTTGAGGCTGCAGTGAAGCCACAAAGAGCTCTAGATCTAGTTTTCGAATAAGCCTTTTTTGAGCATGTCGGTCCATGAGATTTCGCCACAAAGTACCATAAACTCGTTAGGGGTTAGGATGGGTTTTTGGAATTTGCTGGGTGTGTCAAGGGAGATGCGGGGGCAGGCGGTGTTGATGTAGGCATCGATGTTGGGAAAGTCTAGGAGGGCCTCGGGGTTGATTTCGCGGCCAGCTAACAATATGGCGGTTTTGCCAGACTTTTCGGCGGTGATTTTGGCATTTAGGGCTTGGGAGAGATGTTTTTGTCCCAGTTTTAGGCCGACAAGAATGCCGATGGTTTTTGCGTCTTTGGCGGCTTGCAGGGTTGCATAACGTTGTTTTATTAGTCGTTGGGCTTGGTCGGTGATGGGGTAGGCTCGGTTGTCGTAGGGGTCGGCGATGATGGTGGGTTTGTTTGTGCCTAAAGCAACGCCAAGGGCGTGGAATATGCCGCCGCCGATAAAAAGAAAAGCGTCAACTTGGTTGGCGATGGTTTTTGCGTTGCTATAGTTGCATCCAAGGAGTTGGCCTGCGTAGGGGAGTTGGCCTGCGTCTCCGATAAGAACGGTTTTGCCGTTCTCGGTTAGGAGTTGTTTTGTGCTGTTGAGGGTTTCTATGTGTTGGATTGAGGTGGTTAATCCGATTTTGTTGTACTCTATTAGTAGGGGGAGGGCTTGCTGGATTGCTGGGGTGGTTGGGAGGTTGGTGTGGGCTTCTATGTAGAGGGTGGGGGTTTTTGTTTGATTGATCATTTGGGTGTGTCCAAAATGTACAATCAGATCTGCATCTAGGCCCTCGGCTTCGGTTTGGGCTATGTCACAGGCGCCATAGCAGGGATCAACTAAAACAATGGGGAGGGCATTGCAGGATTGTACCAGTTGGGCAAATTGGGCGGAGTGAGGTTTTAAGCCTTGGGGCATTTGAAGTATGACCCGCTTAGCGCCCAGCTGAGTGATTTTCTGTTTTAGTTTGTCGACTTCAAAATTAAACCCGAACATAGTATCCACTAACAATGGTTAAAATAAAAAATTATCAGGCATTTAAAGATAAATGGAGTTAGGGGTTCCATTCCCAGTCGGGAGTGGTTTTTTTGATGGGGCGGCCAAGGGCGAGTGCGGTTTGTTCGGCTGTGCGTTCAAGTATGATGCGTTTTTCAACGCTTGCGACGTGTTTTCTGGTTGCGACTAGGGCGTCGTTGTTAACAGAGATGCTGTCAATGCCTACGCGTACCAGAAATTCTGCAAAGTCGGGTAGGTTGCTTGGGCCTTCGCCGCAGATGCTAACGGTGCATCCGTTTTCGTGTGCAACTTTGATGAGATGTGCAATGATGCGTTTAACTGCGGGGTCGCGTTCGTCAAAGTAGCCCATTTGGCCAAGGCGCTCACTGTCGCGGTCAATCATGAGGATGCCCTGGGTCATGTCGTTGCTGCCGATGCTAAATCCGTCAACGAGTTTACTAAACTCATCAGCCAAGATGGCAATGGAGGGGGTTTCGGCCATGAACCAGATTTTGAAGTCTTTGTTGCGCTCTAGGCCTTCTTCTTTCATAAGCGCCAAAACTTTTTTGGCTTCCCAAAGTGTCCGAACCATGGGAAGCATGACATAGACGTTTTTGAGGCCCCATTCTGTTCTGCATTTTTTGATGGCTTGGCATTCTAATCGGAAAGCCGCTTCGTACCATTTGCTGGTGTATCGGCTACAGCCCCGCCAGCCAAGCATGGGGTTCTCTTCAACGATTTCGTATTTATCGCCGCCTTTGAGGTTGCGATATTCGTTTGTCTTAAAGTCGCTAAAGCGTACCACAACGGGTCTTGGTTGGATGACGCGTGCTACTTTGGCAATGTTTTCAGCAAAAGTGTCAACAAATTGTTGACTTTCATTGTTGTCAACAAAGAGCATTGGATGTTTGCCTATGGCACTGGCCATGATAAACTCTGTGCGCATCAAACCTATACCCTCAAAGGGCAAATTCTGATACTGCTCAATCATCTCAGGAGTGCCAAGGTTCATGTAAATCTTTGTTGCGGTAACTGGGGCGGGTTCAGCGGTTTGAACTGCGGCGCAAACATTTGTTGGAGGGGCGGTAGCTTGTTCAAGTATGCCCTCATAAATGAGACCGTTTCTGGAGTCTACGGTGTATTCTTCGCCGGTTTGCATGATTTGGGTAGCGTTTTCAGTTCCCACTACACAGGGAATGTTTAGCTCACGGCTAACAATTGCCGCGTGGCTGGTTATGCCGCCTTTATCGGTAACTATGGCGGATGCCATTTTCATGAAGGGAACAAAGTCAGGATCAGTCATACCAGTAACAAGAATAGCGCCTTTGGTCATTTTTTCATGTGCATCTTGGGGGTTGAGAACAACCTGAGCTTTACCCACACCATATCCTCGTCTACCAGCAGAAATTCCGCGAACAACAACTTTTACGTTTTGAGCTTTAGTTTCTTCCATTTTTGTTTCCTCCATAATTTTTGTCCCAAACACAGTCTCAGGACGTGCTTGAACCAACAACATATTAGCAGGATAAGAAAGGTCCTTATCTATAGCCCACTCAATATCCATAGGACGCCCATAGTGATTCTCGATACGTTTAGCCAGATTAGCTAAATACGCAATCTCGATATCGGTAATGCAGACCTGCTTCTGCTCGTTTTCAGGAACATCTAAATGAACAGTTTTACCTGTCTTGGGATCACGAATATACTTGATTGTTTTTTTAGCAATATTGCAGGCCGTAATTTTAAGGGATTCTTTGTCAACAACAAAATTATCCGGAGTAACCGCACCAGCTACAACCGTTTCGCCTAAACCAAAGTTGCCCTCGATAACTATTTCATCAGCAGTGCCTGAAACAGGATTAATGGTAAACATTACACCCGCAGCACGGCTGTTAACCATTTTTTGTACGCCAACGCTTATGAAAACTTTTTCATGAGAAAAACCTTTCTCATTGCGGTAAAAAATTGCACGCGGAGTAAAAAGACTACTCCAGCATTTAACAACTTTTTCAACAAGATCATCAGAACCCTTCACATTAAGATAAGTCTCCTGCTGACCAGCAAACGAAGCATCCGGCAAATCCTCAGCCGTCGCACTTGAGCGAACAGCAACAAAAGTATCCCTCAACGCCAAACGCTTGTTAAGCTCAACATAGGCGTCACGTATAGCAGACTCGATATCTTTAGGCATCGGAGTCTTTTCCATAAGCTCCCGAATACGCTTAGACGCAATATCATACTGCTTAGGATCATTAGGATTAGTAACAGTCTCATTAATTATATTATAAATTTTCTCAGAGAGCTTTGTTTCAACAATATAGCGCTCATACGAGCGAGCGGTCACTGCAAAACCAAAAGGAACAGGCAACCCTGCAGAAATCATCTCACCAAGGCTGGCATTTTTGCCGCCGACAATAGCCACATCGGTGTTGGTAAAATGATCAAAAAATAAAACAAGCGCGGTCTGTTTTTCGATCATTTTACCGCCGCTCAAACGCTCTCCGACTCAGGTTCAGCCGCGTCAGTTTGACTTTGACTAGGAGCAGACTGGATTTTTTTAACAACTATTTTACAGTTGATTGGAAGTTTTGCACTGCCTCGCTTAAGAGATTCCTTAGCTGTCTCCAAGGCACCAGCTTTAACCCTAACAGTAATGATAGGCTGATCTACCTCTACTTTAGCAGCAGTACCAACCGCGGTACCAAAACTACGTCTCATACCCTGCTGAAGACGGTCAGCATGAGCACCAAAAATCATCTTGTTTTCTCGAAGGATAATATGTGGATAAGTGTGAACATTTAGGTAGTATTCTGAGAGGAGTTTGTCCATCAAAATACGGTTTGTCGCAACACGTGCAGCCTCTAGCGCACAGTGACGAATTTGCACGCGCTCAGTAGCAAGAAGCGTCGCTTCAATATCAAATTGGCCTTTAGTATCACCCATAGTGAACTTTACGATTTTAGGCGGTGGGAAACCTCTTGCATAATCTTTTCTTGTGTAGGCACGATTCTTAACGTGACGATAGTTTCTCGCGTGCATATATTCATACTCCAGCAGACATTCGTAATTTGCTTAAAGCAGTAACACGAACATGCTTCCTTTATTTAAGGACTTCTATGCTATAGATAGTTTTCGTTATTTACTTAAAAATGCTTGCTATAATAATATGCCTATCACCAGCTTATATAGGCAAGTTACCTTTCTTTCTCCAAATGCCAACATATATCTTTATTTCCGGCAAAAACTGGCAACTGTCATTAGCAGAGCTTACCACATATTTCCAAGCACGAAACATTCAATTTATAATCGAATACTTCTCAACTGAATTCTTCACATTAACCTTTGAAACCCAACTCGACCCCCAGATTATTGATGGCTTGGGTGGAACCATAAAAATCGCACAGGTAAAAACAACAGTACCATCAAAAATTCTCAAAGAAGCGTTTCTTGAAAAAAATAAACCCGCCCAAAGACAAACAGCACAAATCATCATCACCAGCAACGCATTGGAAGGCATGACAAAAGCAACTAACAAACTGCTCTTTGGTATCAGCATCTACACCTCAGATAATGCAATAAAACCGATGGGAGGGAGAATTCAGAGGTTTATAGGCAGTGCTATCAAAGATCAACTCTCGGTTAGAGGCCAGAAGTCAAGTTTTATGGGCACTGGACCAGACCGTAGTGAGGCCCAGCTTAGTCATGTTGAGGTGCTCAAAAAGAATTTAGTAGAAAATCAAGCAGAAATCCTTCTCTGCATTGGTAAAACTCAAACCTGGATTGCCAATACCGTTGCGGTACATAATCCATTCGAGTTTCAAAAAAGAGATATCTACAAACCCAATCAGCGGGCAATCTTTGGTATGCCGCCACGACTGGCACGTATGATGGTTAACCTCTCAGCCTGCACCGAGGAGAAAACACTGCTTGATGCGTTTTGTGGGGTGGGTACTATTCTTCAAGAAGCTCTGCTTGAGCATGCTGCTGTTGTTGGAATGGATGTTAATTCGTGGTGTGTTAAAGCCTCAGAGGAGAATCTTGAGTGGCTGGCTGATGAGTATGATATTTCGGGGGCAGATTTTCGGGTTTTACTGGGTGATGTGGAGCGGCTGGCTGAGAAGGTTGGGATTGATAGTGTTGATTGTGTTGTTTCTGAGCCGGATTTGGGTCCGGCGATTCGTGAAACTCCAACAGGAGCCTATGCGCAGAGAATCATTGAGAAGATAGAACCGCTGTTTTTAGGGTTTTTAGAAGAAGCTTATCGGGTTTTAAGATCGGGTGGGCGGCTGGTTTTGGTTACACCCTTTATTCGTACCCGTTCTCGTGAGGCAGTAACGATGCCTATTGATGAGAAGCTAAAAGAGGTTGGGTTTAAGCGGGTTTATGTCTTTACTGATGCACTGTTTAGTTCTGATGCGCCTGAGCATAGACGGCTTATGGGTATGGCATCATTGGTGGAGATGGATGAGCGTCATAAAATCGGGCGGGAAATCCATATTCTCCAAAAATAATCGCCATACATACGAGACCATTTATTAATTCGGGCGATAACATTTTTTTAAATTGAGGCATCAATATGGCGGCAGACCAGTCTAAGTTACGTCCTAATTGGGATCGGTATTTTTTGGATATGTGTGAAGCTGTGGCGGCACGTGCAACCTGTGATAGGGGCCGGTGTGGTTGTGTTATAGTTAAAGATAAGCGTATTATGACCACGGGGTATGTTGGTTCTCCTGCGGGTTTACCGCACTGCTCAGAGGCGGGTCATGATATTCGTCAGATGACTAATGGTAATGGGGAAGTAAGCATGCATTGTGTCCGTACGCTTCATGCGGAGCAGAATGCGATTCTCCAAGCGGCACGCTTTGGGATTCCCCTAGAAGGGGCTATGTTGTTTTGTAAGATGACACCTTGTCGCACTTGTGCTATGATGATAATTAATGCAGGTATCAAACGCGTTGTGTGTGAGAAACGCTACCACGCCGATGCAGACACCATTGAGATGTTTAAACAGGCAGGAATCGAGCTCTGTATAATAAATGATGAAGTCATGAAATACGATAAACAATAACCGCCTCAAACCAAGTACCTATTGAGAAACGCAACGATTAAGCCGTTAAGGTTACAGTAGATATTGTCGCGTGTAGAGAGGTAAAACAAATGACCCCAAAAAATGACAAATATGCAATCGGCAAAAATTTGCTTATTGCCGTAATGACGGCAGTGGGTTTGTTTTCTGCGATAATATTTCTAAGTAATTCTTGGATAAAAATTGTGACAATTAGTTTAATTGCGATTATGATCATTGGTTGGTTAGTGTCCCATGGTTTGCTTCGACAAACACTAAAGTATACGCTACTTGCGGTGACGATTTTTTCTCTAAGCTTTGCAACATTTGAAGGCTACGCACGCGGGCATATTGAGTATCCCCCAACTTTTGGCACCTCACAACCCGGCGTTACCATTTCTTATCCCCACATATTAGATGTATCATTAATTGAGGCAGTGCAAAGTGTCAAAAACACGCTTGCATTCAAGCTTCTTATGTTAGAACACCCTGGCGAAACTATCATAGGCATCATTGCATTAGTTACTATTGACTACCAGGGTGGAAGAATTGAATTTATACTATCTCAACAGGCATCTAACAGTTTCTTTAACGCTATGGGAAGAAACCCTATTAGCTTTAGTGCACAAAACGGCGAAGCTTATAAGATATATGATGTTCCAACAGTTTCATTAACTGATAACGCCCTCACAGCATCTCAAATACCGCCGCAACAACAAACATCGAATAAGTCGCTTCAACAAATTGACGATTTAGGGCTTCAATGGTACTACAACTGTGCCATAGAGGCCTATCAAAACAAAACAGGAATAATTCCAGAAATAACTGGACTAAGAATATCTTTTTGCAACTATGGATCTTTTCAATCAGGCGACATGACCTATGAAGGACCATCATTAGAAATACTAGGCTCAGATGACTATAACAATTCTCCGTTTGGTCGAAGTGTTTTCTTGGCTAACTTTCAACCAAATGGAACACTAAATCTCATTAACATATTAAAATAAAAAGAAACTATTTTGTATATTAAAGAGAGCTATACGACTAGGTCGGCCATGTCGACGCTACATTCATAGATTTGTTGTAGAAAAGACCGCACAGCTAGTATTTGCGGCATTAAATCCACAGAGGAATTTTTTGCGGCATCTTCAATTTCTAGTGAGTTGGCTTCGATTTTTGCTCGCATGTCACGTACATTTTCAGCTATGGAGATGTCTTTGTTTAAGAAGGCTTTGAAGGCTTGTTCGTTGGCATCAAAGCAGGAGTATTGTAATTCTGCTAAGAGTTTGCGTACTTCATCGGAGAGTTTGGCGTCGTTGAGTGCGAGGGTGGTTGTTGCTATTTGGACACAGACATCGCCTATGTCCTCGATTAGGCTTGCAGCTAGGCGGTAGTCTATGCATTCGATGGGGGTTATTTCGAATTTTTCGCCTTGTCGGGGATTTTGGATTATGGTTCGTAGGATCCGCACGAGTAAAAAGTAGAATCGGTTGTTTTCAACGTCGCGTTCGATGACGTTTTGGGCCATGTCGGTGTCGCGGTTGATAAATGAGCTGGCGGCGTCTCGGATCATTGAGGCGGCGCTGCCTTGGTTGCGTTGGAGTAGTTTTTTTGGTGAGGTGAAGGGTTGTTGCATTAGGCATTGAAGGGCCATCATTGAGGTGGTTTCTTCAACAATCATCAATCCTGCCAGAGAATTTGCGGTGGACTTGATTTGGTTGCGCACAGCTGGGTCTATGCGACCTTTGGTTTCTACGCGAATTATATCATAGCCCAAAAGATAGTGACCGATGATTTCGCGGCTCAAGTAGGGCCCTACTTTGAGTGAAACTATTTTTGGTTGGGGTTCTGTGTCAAATTGGGTATCGACTAAGAGTTTACCCTCAGTTGAGGCTTCCAGATTTACCTGAGAACCCTTTTGGAGATTGTGTTCTTTTGCCCAATCGCGCGGCAGGCAGATAAAGAAAGTGCCTGTTGGCGTCTGTTGAACCTTACGTAGTTCGCCCATGTATTAATCACCAATACAATTCATCTAAACATTTCAGTGGTTATATGAATTATTTTAGAGTTGATATATTGATAGGATAAAAATACAATTAGTTAAACTTATCCAGGAACCCTAAATAGTTTTAGCGATGACTCATAAAAGCGAATTAGCAAACGCAAAACAGTAAATAACTCAAACACAATACTGGCTAAACACCAATTAAGCATCACATGGGCAGAATGATGAGTGCACAAGATAAACTCCAAAGAGCCATCGAGGCAACTATCACAGCCGGCTACCAATTAAACAGCGAAGCTTTTGAATTTCTCATCCAAAACGCAGAATCCAGCGATCCCTTCGAAATTATGACTCTGGCAATTCAAAAACTTGAGACCCTAACAGACAAACCCATGTTTATCGAACGGGAGTTTCTGGAAGCAATTATACAACAAGCCGCTATGGTCGTTGAAGAAACAATCAAAGAACACACCCAACAATCATCATCACCACCTGCTCCAGAACCAAGTTATTCTGAATCAACAGTAGTACGGTTTAACGGTTCAGATAGCGATTTTTATCCCTATGCTAAAGATATTCCCTCAGAACTCAAAATTCTCGAAGATGCTACAGGCAAACTAACCTCCAATGGCACTCTCCAAGAATACAAAGGGCTCTTCCAAGATCGCTTCAAACGCTTAGAGAAAATACTTAGACAAAGAATGGATGTTAGAGCCGCTACGCCTATTGTGGAAGCGCTCAAATCACAGCCTCAATCCAAACTTAAAATTATCTGTATGTTAACTGAGAAACGGGACTCCAAAAACAGCATGATACTCTCAGTAGAAGATCTGGGGGGCAGTGCAACTATTCTAATTCCGCAGAAAGCACCTGAGGAAGTTAAAAGAAAAGCGCTAATGCTTCTGCCCGACACTATTTTTTGTGCAACTGTTATCAAGACTAAAACAAATCTTTTGATGGTTGAGGATATTATTTTTCCCGAAGTGGGCAGAAAAGTACCTCAGCATGCACAAGAACCGGTTTATGCAGTCTTTACCTCAGATATTCATGTTGGTAGCACAAAGTTCAACAAAGAAGCCTTCAAACGTTTCATACTTTGGCTCAGAGGAAAATATGGCACACCGGCAATGCGAGAGATAGCAGGCAGAGTAAAGTATCTCTTAATTGCAGGTGACATTGTTGATGGAGTGGGGATTTATCCAGGGCAACAAACAGAATTAACTATCCGCGATATACATAAACAATATAATTTTGCAACTAAATATTTAGAAAAGATTCCTAACTATATAGAAATTGTGCTTTCACCAGGTAACCATGATGCCGCACGCAAATCCCAACCCCAACCCGCCATTCCAGAGGGATACCTCACATCCATCAAAAACAAAACAAACATTCACTCTGTGGGAAGTCCCTGCTACCTCAGTCTACATGGCATTGAAGTCTTGATGTTTCATGGCGTGAGTCTAAATGATATAATTGGAGTTGTACCAGGTATGGACAATGAGCATCCCGAAAAATCAATGAGACTACTTATGCAGTGCCGTCACCTAGCGCCGGTATATGGCGGGAAAACTATGCTCTCACCTGAGAATCGAGATTATCTTGTTGTTGATCAAGTTCCAGATATATTCCACGCCGGTCACACCCATGTCAATGGCCTCTGTAACTACCGTGGAGTTTTGGTGGTGAATTCAGGCGGCTGGCAGGAACAAACTGATTATATGGAAAAATTAGGTCTAGTTCCCACACCAGGAAAAGTTCCAGTGATAAATCTGCAAACACGAGAAACATCAGTGTTAGATTTTATAAATCCTCTATCCTGAGTTTTTATTGCTATTTTTTGAAGAATAAGCAAACAATTGGCTAAAGCGGTTATCGCCGCCAAAAACATCACGGATTAAACCACGACTGATCTCTAGCCGAATCTTTTTGGTTCTGCCATAGCGGCCCATGCTAACAACTTTGGCGTTAACCAAACCCATGGAATCAAGCTCGTTAACAAGGGTACCAAGGCGTCTTTGTGTCAAAAGTCCTGCTCCCATTTCACCGCACAATTCGTTGTAGACGTCATAGATTTCGCCTGTGGTGGCGCTGGGTTTGTTTAGGTGATATACACTTAACAGAACCAGTTTGGAGTGTAGGGTTAGGTTTTTGAGTGCTTCTATGACACGGTTGTGTTCGATGTGTTTTTCGGCTTGGCGTACATGTTCTTCGGTTACGCCTTTTGCACCTTGGCGTTCAGCTACTTCGCCTGCAACTCGCAGTAGATCTAGGGCACGTCGGGCATCGCCGTGTTCGGCGGCAGCTAGAGCTGAGGAGATACTTAGGGCTGAGTCAGAGAGTACGCCGTCTTGAAAAGCAAGTTTGGAGCGTTCGAGTAGTATGTTTCGGAGTTCGCCTGCGTCGTAGGGGCGGAAAACTAGTTCTTCTTCGCTAAGTGAACTAAAGACGCGGGGATCGAGGAATTCTTTTAATCGTAAGTCATTTGATATTCCGATGATGGAGACTTTGCTTTTATTTAGAGTTTCATTGATGCGGGTAAGTTCGTACATAAAGGCGTCGCCGCGGTCTTTGATTAGGGAGTCTACTTCATCGAGAACTATTATGAAGATTATGCGGGATTGGTCCAGTCCGGAGCGGAAACGGTCAAAGACTTCTCCAACAGAGAGGCCTGTGAAGGGTATGCTTAGGCCTACGCTTTGGCTGAGACTGGCAAACACGCGGTATTCTGAGCCGACCATTCGGCAGTTGATGTAGCAGAATTTTACTTGTGCACCGTACTCTTTGGCTTTTGATTCTAGGTGACTTAGAACATATTTGGTGACTGCTGTTTTGCCTGTGCCGGTTTTGCCGTAGATAAATATGTTTGAACAGCGGGCATCTTTTAGGACAGGGGCTACAGTTGATCCTAAGAGTCGAATTTGGTCTTCTCGGTGGGGTAATTTGTCGGGTAGGTAATCATGTCTTAGAACTTCTCGGTCTTTGAACAGTCGTATGCCGTTGACAAAGTTGTCAAATACGTCGTCTAATACTGAGTTTCCCATATCGCCCTAACGTCCTTTTCCACAGAGGTACAACCGTTATTTCGAGTGGAACAGATAAAGGATACAGTACAAAAAACTGGTTTGAGTACAAAACATTTCTAAAAGAAGAGGAAAACAGACAGCAACAAAGAGAACACACACCCCAAAGTTTCTACTGGAGAAAGAAGTACGGTAAAAGATAATGGTAATAAATATAATGAATAATATTATACTCTTTGTTATAACTTGAAATGATGTATATTAATTCTTGTTGTCCAAAAACTTAGACAAATCTGCTGTGATTATTTTTTCTGCCTTGTCTGACTTCTTTTTTGCCTAAAAATCTTCGAGCGGAAATGGAGGGGTGGCTGTGTAGCTCTAAATCCATGGAAAAATGGTCTAAAATCATCGTTAACCAGCTTGGACTGGGTTTGTCTATAATTTTTGTTGCCCAACAAATAACATGCTAAAATTCGGAATATTTCACAGTTGATTTTCTGTTCACAAACCTGTGAATGCTTGTAAATCAGCGCTAAATCTGACGTTTTACTATGCTTGTTTTGTTGAGAGTTAGCCTAATTGTGTCAGTTTACAGTGAACAAGGCACCCCTACACTTCTACTGGAAATCCTAATCCAAACCGCCAAGTTAGCCGTTTCACAATTCTGTTTTTCTGTGAAGTCGGTAATTCCAAAATAAGTACAAAAATAGCTTATTTAGTTATTTTATGTCTGAATTATGTTTTTTTTTATTGCCTATTTCACCATCACAGTTATAAGGTGTGAAGTAGAGATATTGTGAACAACCTATAGGTGAAAGTGTGCCGGCTCGTAAAATGCGTGTTGAGCTTTTCGACAGCGATGGTAATCGATACACCATTGCTTTTGAGGGTCAAGTGACCCGCGATAAAGCTCTGCGCCTTCTTGATTTAGTCGAGTTGTTAGGCGGCGCACCAAACGAAAACCCTGTTGTTACTTCCAGTCCAGCGATGCCTAATCGACAGTTATCACGTTTTGAAAAGGTTCAACATGTTGTTCAGAAAAATTTCCCATTGATCTGGTTCACTTCTAAAGACATTCAAACAATATACGAAACAGAACTCAAAGAACCAGTTAGCCTAAGCACTATCTCTACCTATCTAGCACGTATGGTCGACAAAGGCATGTTGCTTAGAACCGGCAATTCAAACAACCTCAAATACAAAGCAGCACCAAACATTGCACCAGCAATAAAACAGCGCATCATAAAGTAGCGCTTCACAACTACTTCACAATTGTTCACAGTTCTTCACAAGTTCTAAGAACAATTTGTAGTAGTATTAAATCGCAGGATTTTCGACTTTTTGTAACAGTGCTTCCATTTCTTTCTTTATACTGTAGCGGAAAGGAAGTTTGCCTGCTTCTCTCTCTAAATATCCATCCTCATAGAGTTTCTTCATTAAGCGTGCAGTATGCTCCCGGCTTAGCTGTACTCTCTCTTTAATTTCTGGTGCTGTTTTGGAACCTTCTTTGGAGAGCATTTCTAAGACTTGAATTTCAGTATCTGTTAATGCCGCTAGTGCCTTATCACGTTTGATGGGTATGGGTGGTAACATGATTTCAGTTGCAATTTGAGGCTGTGGCGGCGGAGCTGTAGCTAACTTTTTAATTTGCTCTTCAAGGTCTGATATTTTGCTTCTAAGGGTTCCCTGTGTGGTATCTATGTCCTTTAGTTTTCCTTCCAGACCTGACAGCCCTGAGAGCACACTTGAATTATACTGCATACTATCTGTTTGACTATCTGTGATCTCTTGTGATATTGTATTGTATGATTGAGTGAGAACATCTAACTGAGTTTCTATTGGTTCTATTTTACGCTCAATTATCTCTGCTTTTCTATAACTCACATCTGCAGTCGTATAGCTTCCTTCAACCTTTGATACCATTGTGTCAAACTTTGCTGATTCACGTTTAAGTTCACGATCAAAACTTAGCACTATATCTTCGAGGAAATCTTTGGCTTTCTCGTATTCTTTGTTGGCTTTTTCATATTCCATGTTTGCCTTCTCGTATTCTTGATGTGCCATTCGGATGTGTTTGTAGTATTGATATGCTGCAACTACAGTGACAGCTGCTAAAACGCCCAAGATTACTATTGTGAGATCAACCGTGATTTCTCCCTCCGTGACTTTAACTGTGATTTGGATGTGACTCAACCGTGATTTTTTTGTGATTTTACAGTTGCATCACACATCACACTATTCTCCATGGACTTTTAAGGTTATCGGTGATTCCCTTCATGGAAAGTATGACATCACACATCACAAATTATGTTAAAGCTTCCTTTCTAGCGTTTATCTGTGCGTTAAAAAGTCTGTAATTTGGGTTTATTTAGTTAATTATCGGTTGGATAAAGCTTGTTTTTGAAGAGTTATTTACTTCCTAAAAAAAGCACAAAAATGATGGGAAAAACTGTGATTTGTGACGTCACAGAGGGCCTTCTGAGGTGCTAGAAAGCCGTTTTAGGCTCGTTTCTAGCTCATGTCTGATGATTTCTATGACTTTTTGATGGTCTTTTAGTTCCCCTTCCTTGTTTGGTACATTCTGGTGTGCCTCGACATATTCGTGTAGTTTATTTGCTATTTCGAGATACGGGTCAAGAGTTGTGCTCTCAAAAACACCCAAATATCCCAAAAGTAACACTGTGTAGATGGATTTAATGACGTTTTCCCGGGACTGTTTTAAAGTCCTATTAAAGCTACCGCGGCTTATTTTGGCCTTTGTTAGCCGTAAAGCGGCTTTATCGTCGTACTTTAGCTGTTTATCCGATATATTTTCGGATAAAACGTCAATTAGCAGAGTTTCGAGTTGGACTTTCGTTAATTGGCTGTTTTTGGCCAATATTTTGACAATAGGGTCATTTAATGCCCCGTTTAACCAGGCTGTTACACCGTCTTTTAGCTTCAAATTACCGTATTCCTCCATAGTCTAAATGGATACAGATTTGTATACTAACTCATGTTTTTATCCTTTCCACTCCCTAAAAACCCAAATTACAGCCATATTTGAGTTCTAAATACGGTTAAATAAACCATTATTCAGGAAAATAACTCTATAAATATTGTAATTAGATATTTAACACTTGATTTATGCCAGTTGACATGAAAAAGGTTAATTTCTCGGTATTTTTTTGCAGCACAGCACCTGAACTTTACACAAAAAATGCACTTTTGCAAACGCCCCAAACCCCATCCCTGTACAATTTTAACATCTCTAACGAAATAAAACACACTTTTTTAGCCCCAAACTAGCACCAAAACACACACCTGCATGCTAAACCTCACAGGTGATATTGAAAAAATAGCCGTGACATCACCTAATCACGCCCAAATCACGCTTATTTTACCCTAAATCACAGACATCACATCTCTGTGATGCACCTGTGATCTAGTTTTCCAAGCATCAAACTTATATGTGAGCTAAATTTCCTCAGAAAACAGCCTAAGTTTTTCATAGAGTTCCGGACGCAAATCCCGCAAAGCAGGAATAAACGCCTCAGCCATCCGCAAATCCGAAAAATCAACCTCACAAATCACAAGATCTTTCTCATTATACTTAGCAACAGCTAAAACATCCCCCGTAGGACCCACAAGACGGCTTCCACCCCAAAACTGCAACCCATCCTCCACACCCACAAGGTTAACGTAGGCCAAATATGCCGTATTTTCCAAGGCTCGAGCCGAAGTCAAGATCTCAAAATAACCACGACGCACCGCCGGCGAAGCAGAAATACAAACAATAAGCTGCGCACCCTTCAATCGGGGTAACCTAAACACTTCGGGAAAGAAAATATCATAACAAATCGTCAAACCAATGTTGCCTATACTGGTTTGGAACGCCGCCGGCTCATATCCCGGACGGAAATACCGCTTTTCTTCAAACGCACTATGGGTAGGCAAATACATTTTCCGATATTTACCAATAAACCCCTCCGGACCCACAAACACAGCGGTATTGTAGAGCGTAGCCTGCGTCTTATCGCTTAACTCCGGCATCCCAAAAATCACATGTAAACCAGTCTTTTTGGCTAGTTCCTCAACTCTTTGAACTGAGGGCCCCGGAATTTGTTCAGCTTGCTCATAAACCTGATCATGAAGCACATAACCTGTCAGAGACATTTCAGGAAAAATCGCTAAATCTGCTCCCTGCTCTTTTGCTTTAACCATTAACTCTTCAAACTGAACAAGGTTCCCTTCTTTGTTTTCCCGCTTACTGCTGATTTGGCAGAGGGCCAGCTTGATTTTGGTTTTCATGATCACTTCTCTTAGTAGGTGTGTCTTGGGAGCCTAAAATCATTTCCCACTGTTCGGAAACCAAGTTTAGGCGCAAGTGGCAATCTGCGTTTATGCTCATTTGCCAGCCATCGAGCCTTAATCCTATCAACAACACCCTGTGCAATGTTTAGCTCTTCAGCGATTTCCTTGGGTTTCATAAACCGTTCAAGCCCAAAGAGAATAAGATCTAGGGTTTCATACTTGATTTCCAGTTCCGATTCCGCAAGTTGCTCCGGCCACAATGCAGGCGTTGCGGGCTTTAGTGCCAGCTCTTTTGAAATTCCAAGATGCAGAGCTAGTTTGCGTACTTGACTTTTGTAGAGATCAATGTTTGGTGTGATATCGGTTGCCATATCGCCCCACTTTGTAAAATATCCCATCATAGTTTCAGATTTATCTGACGTGCCACAGACGATGCGATTTTGCTTGTTAGCATAGTAGTAGATAAAAATCATACGTGTCCTGGCTTTGATGTTTCCTCTACAGAGACGATTAGTGTGGTCATAGGCAGGAATGCTTTTGTAGATGCCGTTTAGGGCTTCTGTTATGTCACAGAGCTGTGTTTGGATATGAAATTGATCGGCGATGGCAATGGCATCATCTATATCTTGTTGTTTGTAGGTTTCTTTTTCTGGAAGCATAAGCGCTAAGACATTCTCGCCGCCCACAGCCAAACTTGCCAACGCCGCGGCAATTGCGCTGTCTACTCCCCCGCTCAACCCCAAAACGATGCCGTCTGCTCCCGCGTTTTCAACATATTCTTTGATGAAGCGACAGATTCTTTTCTCTACCTCCCCAAAATCCATCTCCAATATAGAAGGCATCAACTTCACAATATCCACATCCTATTCATGGTGAGTAGGCAAGTATTTAAGGACAGGCATAAATATTATCCACCATCATTTGATAATAAAGAAGGATATTATATGGGGCGAAGACGCAAAAAAGTTGTTCACATACCAAGACGAAAATTGCCTAAATTCTTCTCCTGCCCTATGTGCGGAAAAGAAACCGTACGTGTAGAAATCTTCAGAGAAGAAGGCGGACGCTCCGTTGCCAGATGCAGTAGTTGCGGGCTCGAAGAAGAATTCACAATCAAAGCACCGCAGAGCGAAGTTGATGTCTACTGTATGCTAACCGATCGAATTTACGGATCTGCAAAAAAAACCTCCTCCTCCACCACCACAAACCCCTAAGTATACAATCTCAAGAATTCTACTTTCTTCTTTCATATGTTTCTAATTGTCTTCGAAACAAAAATAACCCTCAGTGTATATTTTGGCTGTGAGCTGACCGCTTGAACATAAGTAAGGGCTACCAAACCTACATCCAAACCATGGAAACTGAACTCAAACGTCTCTACACCATAAGCGACAGCGCCAGATCACTGGGGTTAGATCCTGCCCTAAAAACAGAGTGCATCATAGCCCAAGACATCGCCGATTTGGTCGAGGGATTGGTTGGACCCAAAGGTGTTGCTGTTAGCATTCGCGAGCTCAGCAAAACTATGCCTCGCGAAGAAATCGCTTTCTATGCCGCTAAAGAAATCGCACAGGGCAAATTCGCCCAAACCGATGAAGAAAAATCACCCGAAAAACTAGCCGAGCAGGCTATCCGTACCGCATTAGCGATTTTCACTGAAGGCTTAACCGCCGCACCAATTCAGGGCATAGCACAAGTAAAGATCAAAAAAAACGCTGATCAAACCCGCTATCTAGGCATCTATTTTGCGGGTCCTATACGCTCAGCCGGAGGCACTGACCAAGCTCTAACCCTTGTCGTTGGCGACTATGTACGGCGAGAACTAGAGTTAGACGTTTATAGACCAACCGAAGAAGAAATCTCTCGCTTCATAGAAGAACTCCGACTCTATGAACGCTCCGTTGGCCGCTTCCAATACCACATCCCCGACGAGGAACTCCGCAAAGCACTCAACCTTGTGCCCGTTGAATGCACAGGCACCGAATCAGACCCCGTTGAGGTCTCCTCCTACCGTAACCTAGAACGAGTAGAAACTAATCGCGTCCGAGGCGGCGCCCTACGTGTCATAAACGACGGTATTGTCGGGCGAGCATTAAAAGTCCATGTCATTATTGACAAACTTGGCTTCTCAGGCTGGGAATGGCTCAAAAGCTTTAAGAAAAAATCAGAGAAAAAATCCGGCGGCTTTATGGACGACGTAATTGCCGGCCGCCCTATCTTTGCATTCCCCTCAACCCGCGGCGGCTTTAGACTCCGATATGGCCGATCAAGAAACACCGGTCTCTCAGCAGTAGGCATCCATCCCGCCACCATGCTTGTGGTGGAGAGTTTTCTAGCCGCTGGCACCCAGATGCGTCTCGAACTCCCAGGCAAAGGCGGTGTCACCATGCCCGTAGACAGTATCGAGAAACCTGTGGTGTTGCTCAAAGATAACTCAGTTGTTAGGGTATCACTTGAGAACTATGAATCCGCTGTTAAGGGCAAAATACAAAAAATCCTTTTCTTAGGAGATATGCTCATTGATTTTGGAGACTTTCTCTACAGCAACAAAGCACTCCCTCCCTCGGGATATGTGGAGGAGTGGTGGACAAAAGACCTCCAAAATGCATTCACAAAATATAGCGGCAACTACCAAAAAGCCGCCCAAGACTGCCAAATTCCCGCTGAGCGCATAGAGGGATTCATAGCGGATCCTTTCCAAAATAAACCCACTACCAAAGAAGCTGCTGCTCTTAGCCAAGCTTTTGGCATCCCCCTTGCACCCAACGTGACCTTTTACTGGACCAGTCTCTCCACAGCCCAAGAGGTAGAACCCCTGCGCCAATGGCTCCAAACAAGCCAGGTAACCCTAACAAACGATGATGATTCAACCACCATAACAACAATCACCGGTATGGCAACCGAGGACGCGATAAAGGTGCTTCGCAAAATTTTTGCTCCTCACAGTATCATTGATGGAAACCTTGTTATGAGCGGCGAAGATGCTGCCGCGATGGCCTTTACTCTTGGCTATGGAACTCCTATGTTAACTGAATCTCTCCAAGCAACTACTGTACTGGAATTGCTAAGCACATTGTGCGGTGTTGAGGTTAAAGATAAAGCCCCAACCTATGTAGGTGGTCGTATGGGCCGACCCGAAAAAGCCAAACACCGCGAAATGCGTCCCATGGTTCATGTACTCTTTCCTGTAGGCCTCGCGGGTGGTTCCCACCGAGACTTTTGCGAAGCCGCTAAAAAGGGCCCTGTTTTTGTCGATTTATCTAAACGCAAATGTCCCGATTGCAAAACCTACACCCGAAAAATAAAATGCGACACTTGCGACGCTCCAACGGTTCCCGAAAAAGTTTGCCCTAGATGCGGCCGTACCCTAAAAGACGATTACTGCGGCACCTGCAAAGCCGATGCAGTACTCTATCAACGCCAACCCCTTAACTTTAGAGAACTGCTGACAAATGCAAGCCGCAACCTTGGTTGCTCAACCCCTAAAATGTTACGAGGCGTGAAGGGTCTAACCAACGCCGATAAGATGCCTGAGATCTTAGAGAAAGGCATTTTGCGTGCAAAACATGGTGTATCCACCTATAAGGATGGTACCATACGCTTCGACGGCACCAACGCGCCTCTCACCCATATCACACCTGCTGAAATCGGGGTTTCCATTGAAAAGATGCACCAAATGGGATACTATGCCGACACCCACGGCTTACCCCTAACCGACCCCAACCAAGTTTGTGAACTAAAAATCCAAGACGTCGTTATCCCTTGGAGCGCCGGTACCTACTTGGTGCAAACCGCCAACTTTATCGATGAACTCCTCACACGGGTCTACAAACTTCCCACTTTCTACAACGTTACAAAACCCGAAGACATGGTTGGACACCTCATCTTTGGTTTAGCTCCTCACACCTGTGCTTGCATCTTGGGCAGAGTGGTGGGTTTTACAAGCCGCAATTTAATCTATGCCCATCCCATCTGGCACTCCGCTAAACGTCGAGACTGTGACGGTGACGAAGACGCCATCATGCTAGCCCTTGATACGCTGATTAATTTCTCTCGCAACTTTTTGCCCGCCCAGATAGGTGGTATTATGGATGCACCCATTCTGCTTATCCCCTTTGTAAATACCAAAGAGGTGCAACGTCAAGCTCATGACTTTGATGTCAGTATAACCTATCCTTTAGAGTTCTACAAACAAACCCTAGTCAAAGGTGAAGCCCGCCTCGTTAGCAAATTTATGGATGTTGTTGATCATCGACTAGGCACCGAGGGCCAGTTTGAAGGTTTCCAATTTACCACGCCTTGCACCAATATCAATCTGGGCAACGCTAATAGCAGTTATAAAGAATTCAAATCCATGACTGACAAGCTCAACATGCAGCTGGGGTTGGGCGAAAAAATCGATGCAGTTGACCCCAAACGGGTTGCCCTAAAAGTTCTAAACACCCATCTGATGCGTGATATCGCTGGAAACATGCGTGCCTTTTCCACTCAGGGATTTAGATGTAAATCCTGCAACGCAAAATACCGTCGTCTTCCTCTTGGCGGCAAATGCACCCGATGCGGCGGCGCTCTTACTCTAACAGTGTATCGTGGTAATATTGAAAAATACCTCAAAGCCGCTCAGCAGCTAGTTGACAAATACGGGTTGCCCAACTATTACACCCAACGCATGAACCTTATCAAAGAGGAAATTACTTTGATGTTTGATAACAAAAAACCCAAACAGGCTACACTCTTTGACTTCAAATAGCTAAGTTTTTCAAGTATAGCTGTGCACTAATTGTAGTGGTGAGCTAAATAAAGAAAACTTGGCATCCCAACGCTTATCTAAAAAACATCCGAAATATTCGTAGCGGGCTTTCTGCTCGAACTAAACTTTTGATGTTGCTTGACAAAGAGCCCTTTAGTGCAACTAAACTCGCCCAAATATCCAAATTGACCTATAACGTTGTGATGTATCATCTGAGGCTCCTAAAATCTGAAGGCACCGTAGAGCGCAGGGGTAGCCGCCGCTACGTTTGGCTCTCCTCTGGTTTGGGTCAGAAACGTCTTGGCTAAAATGTACACTGACAAGGTGACGAAGCGCATTTGGGGCATTTATTTGGATACTTTGCTAGTGCCGCTTTTTCAAGGTCTATGCCCATAATATTTGCCAGCGATGCCAGCCAAGCGATGACATCCGCAAATTCTTTCTCAGTAGCTTCTCGGTCGTTGCCTTTGAGTTCTGCACCTAACTCTTGCACTTCATCTACCAGCCAGTCAAAGGTACCCTGGATGCCACGTGCGCAATCACGCTCAAAATAGAGTCGCTTCATCATTTCTTGGAATTCACTTATCACTACAGCGCTCACAGTAAAAGTAAAGTAGACTGATGAGACATACGGTATTGTAGGGGTTTGGTGAGGCCCATGTTGACTGATATTAATGCGTATGATCCCAAATTATTAAAC
>JAIRQQ010000094.1 GCA_031256395.1 Nitrososphaerota archaeon | reverse complement strand
TACATTGTCAAACGCGCTGACGGCAAAGAATGGCTTACAGAAATTCCAAAAAAAGTTGAAACCCTAATCAAAAAACTCGACCTTAAAAACCTATTACCCCAAAACTTGGGAAGTTAGGGATGAAAAATAAAACATGTAAGAACTCCGCAACATTATGCGGGACAATAAATAAAAAATCACACAAATAAAATGAAATGGTGAGGCCTCCCGGATTTGAACCGGAGTCTATAGAGCCCAAGTCTACAAGCCTAGACCAAGCTAGCCGAAGGCCCCAAACCATTGATGCAACACTATTTCCTCGCTACATCCATAAAAACCTTATCAAACTAAAGAACAAGTTTACCCTCCCTACAAGCCAACCACAAAACCATCTTTAGCCAAAAAGCAACACAAAAACAGCAAACACCGCCGTGGCTATTTAAGATAAGAAAAACAAGAAAAAATCGATCACTCTGTTTAGCAACAACCAACAATCCACAGAAAACCACTGGTTGAACAAGTATTTATAGAATAATTTAAAATAACCCCACTCGTTTATATCAGAGAAACGTACAACTCAATAGACAAGGAAGCAAAAAGACATGAGCGGAGAAGGCGACCCATTCTGGGCTTCATTATATGAAAGGATCATTGGAATAGTCCTCATAATAATCGGTGCAGTACTAATCTACATTACAGCTACAAGCCCGATAGGCGGATTTGGTTTGCTGTTTGGATTCCTCAGCGTCGTTTTACTGATAGTAGGCATCTTTCTGCTTATTATAAAGCCATCTGAGTAGGCTTATTCTCTTTTTTCATTTCTTATTCTACAAACAACAAATAGACAAAACTACAGTAGTAACCATTAGACGCACAACTTCTGCAACGTTTAAGGCCCATACGTGCAAGCAAAGGTTGAAAAGCGAGCTAAAACACAAAAACATATGAGGATATTTATAAGCCGAAAGGTATACAATCAACTTTAAAACCGGAGGAAACTGAATTGCCCACACGCCAGCCGATAGTTTGTGTTCTTGGACATGTAGATGCAGGCAAAACATCCTTGCTTGATGAACTACGCAAAACAAATGTACAATACCGCGAGGCAGGCGGCATGACTCAGCATATAGGCGCCAGCTTTTTCCCTGTGGAAACACTCAAGCAACTCATCGGACCCTACATGGGCAATTTCAAAACAGGAATTGAAATTCCAGGTTTACTCATCGTAGATACACCGGGACATGAAGCATTTACAAATCTGCGCCGCAGAGGCGGAAGCGTTGCAGACATCGCCATACTTGTCGTTAACGCAATTCGAGGATTTGAGGCACAAACATTTGAATGTATCGAAATTCTCAAAGTTCGAAAAACCCCTTTCATCGTAGCCGTTAACCAAATTGACCGCGTCCCAGGCTGGAAAGCTCATAAAAATACACCTTTCCTAAAGTCATATGAAGCTCAACCCAAATTCATCCAAGAAGAATTCAACAACCGCCTCTACCAAGTCATGGGCGAGTTTAGCCGTCTTGGATTTAAAACCGACCGCTTCGACCACATCCGCGACTTCACCCAAAACATTGCCTTAGTGCCTACAAGTGCTAAAACCGGCGAAGGCCTCTCTGAACTTATCATGGTACTGGTTGGATTAACACAACAGTTCCTCAAAAAACGCCTCCAAACCACCGATGGACCCGCCAAGGGCGCCATTTTGGAAGTAAAAGAAGAACCCGGATTAGGTTTAACCCTAAACTCAATTATCTACGATGGCACCCTACACAAAGACGACATTGTAGTAGTCGGCGGAAAAGACGGCCCGCTCTCCACTCGCATCCGAACAATCCTTGTACCCAAACCCCTAGATGAAATGCGTGACCCTCGAGATAAATTCACAAGTGTCGAAGCCGTCTACGCCAGCGCAGGAGTCAAAATCGTCGCATCCGACGTAGAAAGAGCACTAGCAGGCGCCCCCCTACTAGCAGTACCGGAGGGCGAATCAGTTGAGAAGTACTGCAGTCTTATCACCGAAGAAATCGGTAAAATCCGCATAACCAAAGAAATAGACGGAGTTATCGTCAAAGCCGACACATTGGGCTCACTTGAGGCAATGGCTGAGATTCTCAAAGCCAACAACGTACAAGTTCGAAGCGCCGACATAGGCGACATAAGCAAACGCGATGTCATAGAAGCCTCAGTAGTAAAACAAAGAGAACCCTTGGTAGGCGCCATTTTGGCATTTGGCGTAAAAACGCTCCCAGACGCAGAAATCGAAGCCGAAACCAACGGGATCAAAATCTTCAACGACCCCATTATCTACAACTTGATTGACAACTATGTAGAGTGGGTTAAAGAGAAACGGGAAAGCAAAAGCGAAGCTGAATTTGAAGCTCTCACCAAACCCGGCAAAGTCATGGTACTACCCAACTGTATATTTCGCCGTGCTAAACCCCTAGTAGCAGGCGTTGAGATCCAAGGCGGGAGACTCAAACCCAAGGTTTCACTAATACGAGCAGAAGACGGCTCAGATTTGGGTGAAATTCAACAAATCCAAGACAAAGGCAAAGCAATCAGCGAAGCAAAAAAAGGTGCGCAAATAGCAATCTCTATGGATAAACCCATAGCAGGTCGCCACATCTTTGAGCGCGATATACTATATGTCAAAGTTTCTGAAAAAGACACTCAAATACTGCTAACAACACAATTGGAAAATCTAACTGCAGAAGAGCAGGATATACTCAAAGAATACGTGAATTTAATGCGTAAAAAAGTTCCCTTCTGGGCAGGCACCACAGAAGCGTCTACAACTAAAAAGTAAACCACAGATCATAAAGACAGCAAACAATGGACTTAGCACCACCCTACAAAGATTGGAAAAGTAACGAGGTCTATTCTAAGCAGTCAGCGCTTATCAATTCAGGACTTGGGCGGGTTGTACAGAAAGGTTGAGTGAAAGTTGCTTGTAATTAGTTTTGTTTTTTGAAGCTTACAGCAACGTATCCGACGACGTTTGAGGGGTCGCCTGTAATTTCGCCGCTGTTGTGGTAGCTGAGTTGTTCTGCAGGGGCGCATATATTTGCGGCGTAGGTGATTAAGCTGGTTATGGGCATAAAGCCGCATGCGGTAATGTTTTGGGTTTCTACAATATCATAGAAGCCCTTGGCGTCTAGTTCTGTAATTTTTTTTAGGGCGGCTTGATCTTTGGCGGTTGCGGTTTTTGCGGGTTCATAGTGAGTCATATCTGAGGAGGCGAGGACAAGGGTGTTGGTGGGGTCTATGGTTTTGGTGAGTGCTTGTCCGATTTCAAGTGCTGTGGGGTAGTCTTGGCTTTGGAAGCATATGGGTACAATTTTAAACGTGTTGCCGTAGAGGAATTGGAGAAAGGGGAGTTGTACTTCAAGGGAGTGTTCGAAGCGGTGTGCGAGTTCGTCGATGTCAAGGGTGGTTGTTTTTTGGAGTATGGCATCTGCGGTGGTGGTGTCGATTTCTATGTTGCCAAGGGGTGTTTGCCAGAGACCTTGTCGCATTATTGAGAGTGCTGAACCGTAGCCGGTATGGTTGGGGCCTAGGAGTATAATGGTGTTGGGTTTGCCGTCTTGGGCTAGTTGATAAAAAGCTGAGGCCGCCACGGGGCCGCTGTACATGTAGCCGGCGTGGGGGCAAATTAAGCCCGCAATTTTTCGCGGGTGGGTTGTTTTGTTTATTTTTGGGAGGTTTTGGGGTCCGAGTTTGTGGAGAAAACAGGAGGTAAGTTGTGCTCGGAGCGCTTCGGCGTTGCCTTCATAGAATTGCGATGCAACTATGGGGCGCCGAATGCTGGGCAAACTTTTAGGTGTCCTCCTCGTCGTCACGTGTGACTTTGGCTTCGAATTCTTCGATGCCGACGGAGGGATCTTTGTCAGGGCCGATTTCGCCTCTTTCGCGTAGGACTTGGCGTGTTAGTAGCCAAAATATGACTGCTAGTGCGCGGCGGCCTTTGTTGTTGGTTGGGATAACTATGTCGACGCCTGCGAATTCGTTGTCGGTGCTGCACAATGCTACGATGGGTATGCCGACGTCGCTTGCTTCTTTGACTGCTTGTGCATCTGCTCGGGGGTCGGATACGACGATGACTTCAGGGTCAATACGGTTTTGGTATTGGGGGTTGCTGAGTTGGCCGGGGATGAATCTGCCGATGATGGGTGTGGCGCCGGTGAGTTTGCAGAACATTTTGACTGGTTCGTGTGCGTAGAGGCGTGTTGCGGCTACGGCAACTTTGGCGTGTTCATAGCGTGAGAGGAATTTGGCGATGGTTCTGATGCGGTCATCTGTTTTTTTGACGTCTAAGACGAATAAGCCGTCTGGTCGAACCCGGTAGATGAAGGGTTCCATATCTAGGGTTTTCATTCGGGTGCCAATGTGAATACCTGCAGAGAGTAGGGTGTCTCTTGGCAGAAGCAAAGTTTCCTCTGGTGGAGTTTCCTGAACCTCATCAGCATCTTCCTCATCGATGGATTCGGGGATATCGGACTCGATGCTTTCTTCGTGGGACACATCCTCAGCGGGTTCAATGCGTTCTTCTTGAGGAACATTGTCAACGGATTCTGTTGGTTCCTCGCCAGTTTCCTCTATGATTTCTTCAGGTAGATTTTCTTTAACTTGGTCTTCAGACATTCTATTCATCTTCTCTTTAGTGTATGTTTAAGTCAGCCATTCGGGCGCGGCTGCCAAGGAAATGCTCGATGCGAATGAGCTCGTTTAGTTTGGCTATGCGTGTGCCTTCCACTATACCAGTTTTTATGACCGGGCATCTGTAGGCTACAGCCAAATGAGCAATGTGCCAGTCGCATGTGTCACCGCTACGGTGAGACATAACGGCGTCATAACCGTTGCTTTGTGCAGCCTGAATTGTTTCAGCTGCATCGGTTAATGTGCCTATCTGGTTGACTTTGATGATGATGGCATTTCCAGCGTTAATCTTTATACCATTATTTAACCTTTCAGTATTGGTTGTGAACAAATCATCTCCACAAACCATGCAATTCTTTGCTTTATTAGTAAGCTCTGCAAAGCTGTCAAAATCATCCTCACTAAATGGATCCTCAACATATGCAAGATGATATTTTTCAATTAAGCTAAGTAAATACTCAAGCTGCTCTGCAGTATCACGCTTTATGCCCTCATTTTCATAGACATATTTTTCTTCTTTAGGTTTCCAAAATGAAGAAGCCGCAACATCTATACCAAACCGGCATTCAAAATCTAATTCATTACCAACTTCTTCACACACCCGCGCCATAACTTCAAATGCATCATCGGTAGTAATGTTGGCTATCCAGGCACCCTCATCACTTTTACCACCATTAAAGGTAGTCGACTTCTTTTTGAGAACATCGCCAATGCGCTTATGAATTTGAGCATTAGCAGTTTGAGCTTCCACAAAACTCTCGGCACCATACGGCAAAGCCAAATATTCTTGAATACTTGGCACTTTACCTCGGGCATGCTGCCCGCCGCTTATACAATTACCCAAAGGGTAAGGTAAAGTGTTTGCAACATTTCCACCTAGAAACTCAAACAGAAGTCGATCATGACTATTTGCAGCCGCTTCTGCGTTTGCAAGACTTATAGCAAAAGCAGTGTTTCCACCGATATTTTTGAAATCTTCAGTACCGTCAATCTCGTGAAGTGTGTTATCAATTTCTTCTTGAAAATCAGCATTTAACCCTGCAAGTTCAGGGGCAATCAATTCATCGACTTTTTTGATTGCAGCTTCAACACCACCAGTTGGATAGTAAACTACTTCAGTTTTACCACGGCTTTTACCTGCAGGAGCACCTGCACGCCCAAAGCCGCCAGCTGTGATAACATCAACTTCTATAGTCTCTTCTCCACGATTGTTAAAGATTTTTCGAGCAATGAGGTCCTCGATGATTGATGACACGCAACTATAACCTCAGACGCTATATTTTTGTCAGGGGCTTATTTTAGGTTTCGGAAAGACAACTTTACAATCACCACCCAGACAATCATCCAAGTTTCTTAGCAGATATTAACACCAATACAACCCCATACAGAGTTTTCCAGAAAACACAACCAACACAGATATCTAAATAATGAACACAAAACTACTAACGTGAGAAACAAGCAACAACTGACAATTAATGTATTAAAAAAGTGAACTGTAAAAAATAAAAAAATATGTAGCGGCCCTAAACGGCTTCTACGTTTTGGATTTCTGGAACCACTGCTTGGATGTGCGCTTGGATACCATTTTTAAGCGTTATCTGTGACATGGGACAACATGCACAGTGGCCGACTAAGCGCACCTTCACAGTTGATCCTTCGACTGCAACTAACTCTACGTCGCCGCCGTCCATTTGGATTTGAGGTCTTATGTCGTCTAGTGCCTGCTGGACACGTTTCTCTATTGAATCAACCATAACATTCACTAAATTTAACCCAAACGAAACGGGCTATAAAAAAGCTTGCTGTTATACAGCGACTATAGACCCAAAACAACTTGGGCACCAACAACATTAATCAATAGTTTTAGGGCAATTCATTTAGCAGAATAACGACAAGTTTTTAGCATTCAACTCAATCGTCTATAATCAGATATATATGAAAAAACAAACAGCACTAACAGTTCTTATGATATTTCTAGTTAGCATACCCCTTACCAGCATACCGCCAGTTGTGTCTGCTCAAACCACCACACCCAACTATGAAACTTTAGCAGACACTATAAACAGCGTCCTAAGCGGTATCCAAGAAGAAAATTCACCCTGGAACGTCATCTATGACCAAATCTTCGGCCGCCAAAACACCATTGTCTATGACAAAGCCATAACCAAAGCCCTAAACAACAAAAACTACCAAGAAGCCCTCTTCATAGCCCGCCTCGCCGAACTCAACAACTATAACTCCCCAACCATAGCCACCAGCACAAAAACAGCGCTAGAAAACATACCAATGACCGGCAACCTCCCAATCACCTATACCGGCTCAGATTTTCCAAACAGCTTTATCGTCTATGACCGCTACATGATAAACAGCTACAGATACGCCCAAACACTTGACGTACCCCGATGGAACATAACTGCTGCCTACAATGACTTCACAAAAGCATACAACACCCCGCCCAGCAACAGCGTAAGCGGTGAAATGCTTTGGATAAACCCCCAACAAAACACATCACGCTCATTCACTTCGCGCTACTATGATGAACACGCAGAAACTCTGAGTATGTTTCTGCTCTTTGCCCTAAACGGTGTTCCTGATGCTGCAACCTACGCTGATCATGCCTGGGAAAATACACAAGACCATTGGAGCGGTAAAATTTACGGTTACACAGGCAAAAATTCTTATGTAGAATGCGAAATGGGCAATTTCGCTCGGATAATTACCCAATACCAAAACGCTCAAGGCTACATTCCCTACTTTGATAGAGTTATCTCAGATTTAGAAAATAAACTGTTGACTAACCAATACAATTCCCCGGGATGGGGCGGTATCGGCATCATTAAACATGCTGAGACCAACAACCAATTAAGACTCAGCGAAACCATGGCCAGCCTAATAGCGCTACATATGCTCTATGCCCAATTTACAGAAGGCAACCAGACAAACTTTCAGACCATGCTACCTCAAGGCTGGCAGGGGCTTATAAACAGCAGTGTGTTTAGTGACAACAAATTCAGCTTTATGGACGCCAGCGCAGGCAGACCAGGTACATACAACGACGAAGCCTCTCTGCTAGGCGCCATGACACTCTTTCTCTATGGCATAATACCCCAAACAGGAAGCCTATACATACCCGCCAGCGAGGAAAGATACCACGATTACCAAACCTGCTTCCAGACAGAACACTGGCAATTTAATTACCCAAACCACCAAATCCGCATCCCCATACTAAAAGGAAACTTGGCATTTAATTTTGGAACACAAATAGTCACACAAAATTTTCCTGAAAACGGAGTATATAACATACAATTTAGCAACGACTGGAACAACATAATATCAATTTCAAAATCAGCCAACATCAACCCGCCTCCAACACCAACACCCACACCAACACCCACACCAACACCCACACCAACACCCACACCAACACCCACACCAACACCCACACCAACACC
>JAIRQQ010000091.1 GCA_031256395.1 Nitrososphaerota archaeon | reverse complement strand
GAAGTGGTGGGCCAATATGAAACGGGCCTTGACAGATTTGACACCTAAATGTAAAACCCTACAAGAAGCCGTGTATACCCATTTTGGATCATGCAATTATTAAACTATTCCACTATACAAATAAAAACCAACCAATAACACAACCCAGCCAGAGGGCAATCTACGTTATATAAGAAGCTGACACAGTAGATGTGATGAATACACAAAACGCTCCACAGGCAGTGATTATTGGTGCTGGACCTGCCGGCTCCTATACAGCACTCCACCTAGCAAAGCAGGGCATAAAAACAATAGTTTTTGAAGAACACACCCAAATCGGACAACCTGCTCACTGTGCCGGACACATAAGTATTCGGAGCCTCAAAACCCTAGGACTCTACCCCCTAGAGGGCATAGTTGAGAATACGTTTTGTGCAGCCAACTTTTATTCCCCCCAGGGCACCAAATTCGCACTGCAACTCAACTGCCCAGTCACCGCAGCCCTAAACCGAACATATCTTGATCAATACATAGCAAACCAAGCCCAAAAAGCAGGCGCCGAATTTAGACTAAATTCCCGAGTCCAAACACTACTCATACAAAAAGGCACCATAACCGGCCTCAAAATAAAAACAAACAACAACACTGACACCCTCCTAAGAGCACCCATTGTTGTAGATGCTGAGGGAATTTCATCACGGCTTCTACGACAAACCGGTCTGACCCCTCTAAAGGCCAGCGGACTGGTCTATGCCATAGAAACCGAGATGGACAACATAGAAGGCATAGAAGAACATGCGGTGGAAGTATATTTTGGCAAAGGGTATGCACCAGGATTCTATGGCTGGGTTATTCCAAAGCCCGATGGAACCGCCAAAGTAGGCCTAGCCACAAACCAAGGCGATCCCCGTAACTATCTCAAACGTCTTATGACCAAACACCCTGTGGCCTCAAAACAACTCTCAAAAGCCAAAATCCTAAACGCCACCTATCACGCAATTAGTTTAGGAGGACCAATACCCCAGGCTTGCAGTAACGGCTTTTTAGCAGTCGGCGATTGCGCCTCACAAATAAAACCCACCACAGGCGGTGGAGTCATATTTGGCTTAACTGCGGCCAAAGAAGCCGCAACCACCGCAAGTCAAGCCCTAACTATAGGCGATGTTTCTACAAAGGTGCTTATGAGCTATCAGAGGCGATGCAGTGAACTGTTTAGTTTTGACTTCAAAACAATGCTACAACTACGTCGTTTCTTAGATTCACTCTCTGATGAAAAATTAGATGAGATGCTGCGCGTATGCAGTAAACTAGGCGTCGACAAAGCCCTGCGCGGTGTCACAGAAATCGACTACCAAGGTAAAATGCTGCTAAACGTGGCAACAAAACCTGCCATGATAGCTGCACTCGCATACTTTGCACTACTCTACCTCAACCCCAGCTAACAACACCAACAACCATTGCGGCTACCATGAGCAACTACAGCCTCAAATACAAACAAAAAACAATCACCAAAAGAATAGCCACGAAGAATAGTTAGTTACAGTTATATGAAAACCAAGACCATATTAGGCAGGTAAATGAAACACATATCGGGATATGTGATGACTGAAAAAGATCTGGGATATCGCCGAATCCAGTGTACCGGCAGAGGCGCCTACATCATCAGCCTGCCCAAAAGCTGGGTTGAAAACATAAACCTAGAACGGGGCAGCGAAATAGCCTTCAACATTCAACCCAACAACACCTTGCTACTAACCCCACGCAAAATCGCCGAAAAACAAGCCCAAAACAACAGCGTCATCAAACTCAAAGAATACAACATAAATATCGATCAAAAAGAAGATATAAAAAATGCCCTGCGCATGACGCGCGCCCTCTATACCATAGGCGCCGATATCATCCATATCCGATTTAAAAATCAAGAAAACACCCAAAAATACAAAACTGAAACTAAAAATTTTGTGCGCGACACTTTTCTAGGCGCTGAAATCATCGACGAAACCCCAAATGAGATCACCCTTCAGATCTTTATCAAACACACAGAGTTTAGCATAGAAAAAGCTGTTCGCCGCATGGCCATTGTGGCACTATCTGCCAACCGCAATGCCATAACTACCCTCACAGATTCCAACCCCTCACTATCAGAAAGCGTAATTCAAACCCGAAATGAAGTGAACCGACTCGGACTCTACATCATACGCCAACTCAAACACGGCATCGAACACAACCTTCACCGAGAACTCGGTCTCCAAACCCCAAAAGAGTTCTTACTCTACCGTATAGCCGTCAATGACATTGAAAACATTGCAGAAAACGCGCTCAACATCATCAACAACATAACCGCTTTTCAAAAACTCCTTGACACCCAAACCCTGTTCATAAAAGAGCCCATAGATGAGGAAGTGTATGGACCACTAACAAACTACTATGCGCAAGCCCAGCAACTCTATGAAGATGCGGTAAAGGCCATGTTTAAGAGGGATTACAAAGATGCAGAGAAACTTGTGTCAAAACGGGAAACATTTGTGAATTTAGAAAAAGATTTGATGATGTTGATTGCAAGCAAAAAACTCGACCCCAATGTTTCAGCGATTCTACGCCTAATCTTTGACAATGCTAAGCGCATTATGGATTATGCCAGAAATCTATCCGAACTTACGCTAAACCTCACTGTGGAAGAACTCTGTGCAACATTGACGTTTAAGTAAATCAGGGCAGATTGGCGTCTGCTAATTATTTTGTGGAGCGGCGTTGGGAGTTGATTGCGTAGTGCAGATCTCGGTTGTTGCGTAATCAAGAGAATATGGGAGTTATGGGATGTGTTTGTGACTTGGAGAAAATATTGCCTAAATCATCATATTGATAAGCTGATTGAATGGATACTAACTTCTTAGTAAAGAAGTGAAATACGTGTGGAACGTATGGTTAATTAATGTTAGCGCAAAGTTTTTCTATTTAACGTAATTGTAATTTCTATAGAGGGAAACGTATGAGACCAATAATTAGAAAACAGACAGCAATCATAATAATCTGCGTATTTATATCAGCCTGGTTTTTAATACCTGCAGGCAACATTGGACAAGCAGAAGCCGCAGATGTCACAAATGAAAAATATTCCATGGCATACGTATTTTTGGGAAACACTGCAACACAAATCAATCAGGTAGAACGAACAAACGGCGCCATACAAACAGTATCACCTAGCGGCTGGTTTAACTTAAACGTTGATGGCACACTACAAACACCAGCCAACAGAGCTCAATTTGTTACTCGAATGCATGAACTAGGTATTCGAGTTGTTGTGTGTTTAAATAATCATTGGGATCAAAAAACCGGCATCAACGCCCTAAACAATGCCGACCGCCTCACCACCCAACTTGCACACTATATCGAATTATACGACTTAGACGGCATCAACGTAGATATTGAAAACGTTACACCAGCACAAAGAGACCTCTATACAAAATTCATGGCAATGATACGTGACAAAGTTCCCGCACACAAAGAAGTATCCATTGCCATAAGTGCAAATCCAACAGGCACAACAAGTGGATGGCAAGGCTCGTATGATTATGCCGCCATAAACCCATACGTCGACTATTTTATGATTATGACATATGATGAACACTACGAAGGAGGCAGTGCAGGTTCAGTATCCAGCACCAATTTTGTTGAGAAGTCCATTCAATATGCACTAACAAAAACCAGTGCAAACAAAATAGTGATGGGCATACCCTTCTATGGACGACTATGGAGCGTAGGAAATACAAACATCCGCGGCATAGACGTAACTAACAGCGACATTGACCTCATTATTAAAACATATAATGGCATAACCACTTTCGATACTGCCACACAATCAACAAAAGTAGAATTTAACGTAAAAAGCGGAGATACTTTACTCACCATCCAAGGAACACGCCTATCGGCCGGAAATTATGTTATCTGGTATGAGAACCCACAATCAATACAAGCCAAAATAGAACTAGTTCAAAAATATAACTTGAAAGGGGTAGGTGCATGGGCCTTGGGCCAAGAAAATACATCCCTTTGGAACAACTATTCTAATTGGCTCAATGGCAATAGTAAAGCTGGTTCTGCATCTCCGGGTAACCAATCAAATTATTATTCGGTGGTTTATGATACAAACGGAGGCTCAGGAACACCAAGCAACACACAACAACGCCAAGGAGCCACAGTAACCATAACCAACACCATACCAACAAGAACAGGCTACACCTTCACAGGCTGGCGCTACAACGGAAACACCTACACAAAAGGACAAACACTCACAATGCCAGCAACCAGCATCACCCTAACAGCCCAATGGACACAAAACCCAACACCAACACCCACAACAACCACACATACAGTAAAGTCGGGTGATACATTGTGGTTATTGTCACGAATCTTCGGTACATCAGTTAACGCTATTAAAATTTTGAATGGACTTACGAGCGACATGATTTATCCAGGACAAAAATTACAAATCCCATAAAGTAACTTCGGGATAAAACTCTTTGGAGCCATTTGCATGGCTTCCCTTTTTTAATACATATTCATTCAGTTCAAACATATCTTGTTAATTTTAGCCGCTTGCTAGAGTGTTTATGGCACAGCTATAACTAACATCAGGCATCATCAAAGTCATCAGACCAATACTCGGTGTCAAAAAATTCGAGTTATGACTATAAAATCCTTGTCTTAGCTTGAAGGTCAAAAGCAGTCGTATTGAGTTTTTGTGACTGCATACAAGAAAGAAATAAAGAATTGATGGATGTTTTTCATCCGAGATATATTATGTATTGTTGATTGTTAGGTTATTCGGTTATTATGTAGCATGCACGTATTTGGTCGTTGCCTTTGGTATCAACGTAGACGTTATAGTTGCCAACTTGATAAGTGCCCGCGGCATTGTTGTTAATAGAGAAGGTTTTTTTGATTTCATTTGGCGTACCAGTGGGGTTCTCTATAACGGTGATTGTTAGATCGTTTTTGTTGCCATTAAGTTTGGTGACAAAAGCAGACACTGTTGGTTCTACAGGGATGTCTTCTGCAGTCTTACCCATAGTGGCCCAAGCAGCAACATAAGTATCGACATGGTTGGAGCCTTGACGAGAAATTGTAATTTCGGCTTCGGCATTATAGAACTCACCTGACGCAGGCACTAAAGCAATAAAAGAATCAGCAGAGTCACCTGATGATGAAAACAGCACACATGGATCAGCGATATGCCAGTCAAGGGTTATTGTGTGCCATCCAGATCGGGTGCCATCGGGGCCATATGTGAACATCAGATAGGCTTCAATTTTTATGCCAGAAGCATCTTGCAAGATTTGCGCATTTGCTACATCATCTAAAGATATCGGACCTGAAATCATCACTCCTTGAGTAGCATGCATAACTTTAATGTAGAGTGCATTTTGTAAAGTGACACCTGTATCAGTTTCTAATTGTTCCGCAAAAATGGCATCTATATCTATTTTGTTTTGATTATTTGTATTTATAGTGTCTATAGCTTCCCAATGAGCCACCGCTATTTGACCTGAACAACTATAAGATTGTTGCGTGTCATCAGCTTGCACGAAGATATTTGTATTAATAGCGCTAAAGGCGCTTAGTGTCAACAATGACAAAAGTACAATAATCATCATTTTTGTTTTAGTCAAATTTTTTTGTCTCCTTCAATAATTTAACCAACATATTTTTAGGCATATTCTATTATTTAAGTTTTATAGGTCACGACTTGAGTAACATTTCAAAAATATTTTTTATTATAGGGCAGTTGATGCGACGTTTTCAAAGATAATGAAAGGATAGAATTTCGGAGAAAACGAAATCGCCAGTTAACGGTTTATCGGCTAATGAATCGGTTAAATTAAGCCATAAATGTGAAAATGAGTGGGAATTTTGGTGCTCTGGCCGGGATTCGGACCCGGGTCCGCGACTCGAGAGGCCGCTATACTTGACCGGACTATACTACCAGAGCATAAGTTAGCCTACATACACATTTCTCCTCTATTAATTTACCGTCTCTCTGTAGGGCATCGGACGGTAAGTTAGCCGTTAAAAGTCAGAACTGATAGAAATTATAATTTAAAAGAGTTAAAATTGGGGAGGAAGAGGTTAGTCTTCCATGCCGCCGGGTGCGCCCGCGGGTGCTTTGGGTGCTTTGGCGGTGATGACATCGTCGATGCGCAGTATGAGTGCGGCTGATTCGGATGCGGATTTGATTGCTTGTTCTTTGACCATGATGGGTTCGATGACGCCGTTTGCGATGCTGTCTTGGAGTTTGCCTGTGAAGACGTTTAGGCCTTTGAATTTGCCATCGTCTTTGTCGTGTATGCTTCGAAGTTCGACTAGGATGTCGATGGGTTCTAGGCCTGCGTTTTCGGCTAGGGTGCGTGGAATGACTTCGACTGCGTCTGCGAAGGCTTCGACTGCGAGTTGTTCGCGGCCGCCGACTTTGGTTGCGTATTTGCGGAGTTCTTTTGCGATTTCGATTTCGATTGCGCCGCCGCCTGGGACGATTTTGTTGTTTTCCATTACGTCAGATACGACTGAGAGTGAGTCTGTTAGTGCGCGTTCTGCTTCATCGACTAGGCGTTCTAGGCCTGCGCGGATGAGAATTGCAACTGCGTGTGGGGTTTTGCATTTTTCGACAAAGATGAGTTTGTCATCGCCGATTTTGCGTTCCTCGACTAAGCCTGCAAAGCCTAGGTCTTCTTTTTTGAGGTCGTCTAGGTTGCTTACGACTCTGCCACCGGTTGCGCGTGCGAGTTTTTCCATATCGGATTCTTTGACTCTGCGTGCTGCGATGATGCCGTCTTTTGCTAGGAAGTGCTGGACCATGTCGTCAACGCCTTTTTGGCAGAAGACCACAGTTGCGCCTGAGGCTTTGATTTTTGTGACCATGTCTTGCATCATGGTGTTTTCTTGGTCTAGGAAGGCTTTCATTTGTGTGGGGTCTTTGATTCTGATTTCGGCAGAGATTTCGGTTTTCTCGATTTCTAGGGCGGAGTCAAGGAGTGCGATTTTGGCGTTTTCTTTTTGTTTGGGCATGCCGGGGTTGACGATTTCTTTGTCGATGATGATGCCTTGGATTAGTTGGGTTTCTGTGAGGCTTTTGCCGGTTTTTTTGATGATTTGGATGTTGTCTATGTCTGCGATTGTTTGGTCGCCGCGTTGTTCGGTGATTTGTTTGACTGCTTCGATGGTGATCTCTGCTAGGTGGTCGCGGGCGGATCCTAGGGATTTGCTGCTCATGGATGTTAGTGCGACTTTGAGGAGGAGTTTTTTGTCGTTTGTGTCTAGGGGTTGGGAGGTTTTGCCGATGATCTCTATGGCTTTTTGGCCTGCTTTTCTAAAGCCGCTTACAAGGATTGTTGGGTGGATGTTTTGTTCGAGGAGTTCTTCTGCTTTTTTGAGGAGTTCGCTTGAGAGTACCACTGCGCTTGTGGTTCCGTCGCCGACCATGTCGTCTTGGGTTTTGGCGATTTCTACCATCATTTTTGCTGCAGGGTGTTCTACGTCGATTTCTTTTAGGATGGCTGCGCCGTCATTTGTGATGGTGATATCGCCTAGGCTGTCGATGAGCATTTTGTCCATGCCTCGGGGGCCCAGAGTTGTTTTTAGCACTTCACCTATGACGCGTGCGGCCATGATGTTGTTTCGTTGGGCTTCTTTGCCTCTGCTTCGGGTTGTTCCTTCTTTGAGAATAAGGACGGGTTGTCCTGAACCTGTTGTTGTTAAATACGCCATACTGTTATCCCTACTTAGTAGAATACCTATTTCGGAAATATGCAAAAAGTAAACCAAAATATAAACGTTAAGCTCAACTCTACCCTGTAAGCGCTAAGCTTAACGCCTAATTTAGCCTGCGTTAGTGTTTTTGTGGTGTTTTGTTTTTGTTGCTACTGCTACTGTTGTTGTTGGAGGTGGAGGAGGTGTTGGGCTATTTGGAGTTCTTGGGTGGTGTTTATGTTGACGGTTAGTTCTTGGTGGTTTAGTATGCATATGGCTTGGTCTAGCCATTCATCGCCGTAGCGTTTGCTACCATCAATTACATTAATACCCACAGGGACCAGTTCTTGGTTTTGTTCTACAAAGGAGTAATCTACACACATACCCAGGGCTATTTTGGTTGCTTTTGGAACTGCGACTGTTAGGGCAGGTTTTTTTGATTGATGGTAACATTCGATAATGGTGTCGATTATTTCGGGTTTTACTAGGGGCAAATCAGCGGCTATGGCTAAAAATACGCCTAGTTTTAGGGTTTGTACGGTGTAGCCCATGTCAGATACGTAGTCTTTGCCGGGAGTTTGGATGAGTTCTATGTTTGGGTGGTGGTGTTGGATATAGGTGGTGGTGTTTGGGGTGATCTGGGTGGTGGCAACAATTATGCGATCAATTTTTTTTGCGTTTTTTAGGGCGGTTAGCACATATTCGATGACGGGTTTGCCATTGACCTCGATTAGGGGTTTTTCTTGGGGGAGTTTCATGCGGGTGCCTTTTCCGCCGGCCATGACTAATGCGGTTATACCCATGTAATCACCGCCAGTAACACAACTGCACAAACCATACGGGTTAACTCATTTGTGGCGCCAAATACGTCACCTGTGACGCCTTTAAAGTTTCGATGAGCCACCACAGTCAGAACTAAGCCGGTTAGTATGGCCGCTGCAACCACAAAAAGACCCCCCCAACCCAACAAAGGCAGAGTAATACCAAATGAGACAACTAGGGCGGCGATTAGGCGCCAGTTGCCGCCTGCGCCGTGCATGGTTACAAGAAACGCAGAGTTCATGCCTTGGTGCACAGATTTGCCAAGCCAAGCAACAGCTACCATAGAGAGCTTGGCACACAACTCTACAATAATCAAGCCCGGAATAATCAAGGGTATCTGATACCCGGCGATGGGTATGGTTTTGCCAAACTCTGCAAAGGCAAATGCAGTAACTAGATAGGTCATCAAAGTTAGACCGATGGCGCCTGCGCCTGTTAGCTGGTCATGCATAACCGCAATTTTTTTCTCGGCACTGCCATGAACCATAAGCCCATCACCAAAATCCAGCAATCCATCGGTGTGATGAAGCCCAGTTAACCAGAGAAGCAAAGCCAAGCTGATGGCTCCAACGACTAAACTGGGAATGAATTGAAGAACCACCCAGCCCACTGCACCCGATATAAGACCCAGCAAAGCACCGATAAGAGGAAAAGCCCACATATGCCTAGCGCAATCGGTGAGCAGATTTTCATCCATATTAACTGGAAAAACAGTCAAGAAAGATAACAAATTCTTTAACGGACTTAGTATACCCATATGCTCACTTACTACTATTAGTGCTGTTTTTGGTCTGCATCATTAGTGAGGCATAGTTGCGCTCTATTTCTTTGAGAAGAATGTGTTTATCGACTGCTCCACTGCTTTGGGCCATAGCGGCTATAGAGGCGCCGCCTGCGCCTACACCTTCTTTGACTAAACCAGTTTCATAGATTTGCAAACCCGGATACTTGGAAGCCCCAAAATCCAAATCAGCCGCTATTATGGGAACATCACAGAATTGAGTGACAATACCGCATATATCACTTGTCTGATCTTGAGTAACCCAGCGGGTAGTACCAATAGCTAGATTGCCCAGTGCTTTGGGTTCTAGGGCGTTTATAACTGCCAAGACGGCGCTCATTTGAGTTCCACCCGCCATTAAAACAGGTGTATGGTGGGAGGCGCCAATAACTAAGCCTGCAACAGCGGCCATCATGGGGTCGCCGACTGCCGATATGGCTTTTATGGGATCCCCGCGAAAACTGCCAAATTTTTGGGCCGCCGCACTCAACCCCGCCGCAACAACCTCAGCTTTTAGATCATGGGGGTTAGCGGGCAGGGTGCTGCTGACTTTTCCTTGGGCCACCACATTTAGAGCTGAGAGTACACCCAAAGCGGTAGTTGTTCCTCCCGGTACACTCTCACCAATGACCAAATAATCCGATGTTTTTGCTAGATGCTCACCAACAACCGTTGAGCGCTCGATAACTTCCTCAACATTATCAACCGAGTCGCCGCTTCGAATATCACGCCCCGGACTGCCATTGACATCTATGTAGGGAACCTGCGGCCTAACTTTGACCCCGCCATTTACAACCAACACCGGTATATCCGCTAGATGCAAAGCAGAGGTGGTTATAAGCGCAGGCGTGGGGATACCATCAGGAGTTATAGGAACCCCCTGAATGGATCTGCATTTGCCCAGCAACAGCAACTCAGCATCGGCTGGGGGAGTGAAATCGGTAAAATCGGGATTTGCACCCGCCGCTGACAACCCAAGAATTTTACCCGTCTCCGTAGTAGCAATAGTTGCTATAAAGAGCGGCGTTTTACCTTTGATTTCTTGGAGAAAACTTTGAGCTTTTAGCGGATTATTTGCAACTAGGACATCCATAAGTACACCTACTTGGGAGTTAGAGACCACTTCTTAATGTCTAAGTATCCTGAGCCATTATCTAAGCATTTCTTCTCAGCCTCAACCAACTCTATTTTTTGCTTAAAACTGGGACCATCAGTAATCAAAGTATGATACTCACCGCCTTCACCGCAGGGATCCACCTGGGGGAGTTTTTGAATATCAACATAGAATTGACTATCCAAGACGCGGCCAAGCCAATCCACACCCAAAACTTTGTTGGTACGCACCACAGTTGCACTCAGACCAGCTTTGAGATAGTCTTGATAGATTTGATGGGTATTTCTCATCCAGAGCGGTTTTATCGGGGTTAAGCCAACTTTTTGACAGATGCGATCCAGCCAGCCCGGTTCATGGCCAGCAACCTCACAAATATCCCCAGTAACTAACCCCTCCACCCCTTGACGTTTAAAATCAGTTAGAAGCGCTATAAAATCTGCTTCGTAGCTTTGAGCAGAAGAAACCTGCTTTACAAACAAAACCCCCGCCGCACTAGCCTGCGCCTCGATGATATTTGCGGGAAGCATATGAAAACTAGAGGTTTCCTCACTCACCATCAAAGTAAAAAAAGAAACCACTTGGTGACCCTGCTGCTTTGCAAGACAATAAGCATAAGCACTGTCTTTGCCGCCGCTCCACGAAACAACAACTCTCACGCCACTTCCTCCATAATCATCCAACTTACCATAATACAGTTAACCAAAAAAGCATTCCTACAACCACACCACACAAATCACTAATAATGTATAACTGGCACCGATTTTTTGAGAAGATCTTGGAGTCTATGCGGAGGCGGAGCGGTTGGGTGTGGGTTTTGTTGTTCTGTTGAATGATGTTTTTGCTGTTTAGGCCGCTATGTGCTCCAAATAAAGGGGCAGTTAATTGGATGTTTTTATGACACCTAGTTGCAATGTGGGCATAAAACTAGCCTAAAATAATCAGGGTACATTTGTTGGGTTGTAGATTTATAGAAAAAAAGAAAAAAGGAAAAGGGGTTTATGGGTTTTGTTCCCAGATAGCAACCAGCAGAATATTACCAGTAGTACCAGCAGGAATCACTGAACCAGACAACAATGTTGGAGTAGTGTTATCATCATAGGTTATCATCCAGCCTTGGAACGTATAATTGTCCTTAGTTGGAGAAGCTATGCTAATTGCGCCACTTTCCACATTGTATATACTGGGGTTGCCAGTA
>JAIRQQ010000039.1 GCA_031256395.1 Nitrososphaerota archaeon | reverse complement strand
CATTGTCAAACGCGCTGACGGCAAAGAATGGCTTACAGAAATTCCAAAAAAAGTTGAAACCCTAATCAAAAAACTCGACCTTAAAAACCTATTACCCCAAAACTTGGGAAGTTAGGGTTTTGAAAACAGCTTTTTTAGGTTGCTTGTTTGCTTGATGTTGATGTTGCATTGTTTGTTCTTTCTTTTGTTTGTTGCATACCGCTAACACCACAAAATCTTGGTGATCTGCTTTAGCAAACATCTCACTCAATCTATTGTCAAACCGAATCTCTGTCTGAGCAAATCCTAACACCGATTTGGTGTTGTGTGCTGTTTGACTTTAAAATTGTGCTGTTGGTGGTGGCTTGTCGAGTTGTTAAAAAGTGTAAAGAAAAGATGCTGGGTTATTGTTTTTTGCCCAGTGGATTTTTTTGGAGTTCTTCCAAGACTTTGGGGTCTTCCCGTAGGATTTTTGGGATATAGTTGCATGCGGGGTCGGATGCAAAGAGATCTCCTGTGTAGTGTTCTGCGCGTGTTCGACATCCGCCGCAGATTTCTCTGTATTCACAGATGCCGCATCTGCCTTTGAGGTTGTTTTTGTCGCGTAGTTGGAGATGGAGCGGGCTTTGCTGGAGTTCTTCCCATGCGGTTCTTAGTTTTTTGGTTTTGACATTGCCGATTCGGTAGCCTTCGTGGAAGCCGCAGCTTCGATAGTCGCCGTTTTCTGTTATGCCTATATAGTTGCCGCCTATGCTGCATTTGCCTAGGTAGCCTTCGTTGTACCAGGCCCAAAAGTTGGCGGGGTTTTTCTGTCGTACTATGCGTGCGTAGAAGGGTGCGTAGACATGGATTTTGACTTTGCCGTAGAGTTTGCGCTGGATTTCATAGATTTCATCAAATGTTGTTTCGTATTGTTCTGGTGTGGGTGCCAAGTCTTCCATGTGATCACTTGCTCTGCCCACCGGAACTAGGTTGTGGTAGACTAGCATACGGGCTTTGTATTCTTCAGCGAGTTCTGCTGGGTGTGCCATGTGGTTTATGTTGATCTTAGTCATGGTGGTGACTAAACAGTCTAGGAGCCCAACTTCGCTAAGTTTTTTCATGGCATGTATAGCCATGTCGTAGCCGCCTTTGCGGCGGGTTAGATCATTGGATTCTCTGTTGCCATCAATGCTTATGGCAGTGTGAACGTCATATTTGCGGAGCAGATCAAAGCGTTTTTCGTCCCATGCAAAGCCGCTTGTGATTAGGCTGACTTTCATATCATGCTTCTTTTCTGCGTATTCGATGACTTCCCATATGTCTGGACGAACTAAGGGTTCTCCGCCGCTTATTCCAAGCCATTTTGAGCCGAACTCTGCCATTTCATCAACCATATGCTTGGCTTGCTCGGTACTTAATTCCTGGTCTTTAGCGTATTCTTTAGTGTAACTGCAATATGCGCAACTCCCAACACAATTACGAGTACAGCGCCAAACAACCATGAACAAAGGGTCAGTGATTGGATTCATTTAATTGCACGGTAAATGAATGATTTCCTACTCGATATAAGATTTACTATGGAAAACCATTTTTTCATGCTACCTCAAAGTTGCTATAATTGTCATATTGGGTTAAGCGTTTGCTAAACATCGGTTGCTGTAGTTGTTGTTTGCTATTTGATTGTTTATTGGTTGCCCTTGCCTGTTTAGTTTCAAAACTCGGGGTGTTATCTGAGGTTTGTTCTAACATAGATATATAGCAAAACAGCAAAAAAGGGCAGTTTCTAAAAAGTTTAATAAGGTGGCGTTTAGAATTACCTCTTCATTTGAGAAGGTTAAATTGATATGAATAACGAATCCTCAAATGAACTGGTTGTAAATCCAGCACCACACATTCACGGATCTATGACAAAAGACCGCATGATGCAATTCACCTTCATTGCTATTCTCGCAGTTACCATCGTTTCCGCCGCACTCTGGTCACAAGTCACCACACCCTCCGGATGGAACCTAGGCTTAACAGTTGCTGTCGGTACTCTCATCGCAGTAGGCTTAGCAGTGGCAATCGACTTTCTCATCGGTAAAGTCACATCTGATAGCGAAGTTAATACTTGGTCAGCCGCAGTCTTTGGTTTAATCGTCATTAACTGTTTTTCTCTTGGTTATCCTTCAATGGCAGTTTTTGAGGGCACACCCCTTGAAGCCGGGTTACCTGTTGAGGCACCTCTCGCATTCTACTACATTGCACTAATCACTATCATCGGTATGGTTGTCTTCAAAAAAGTCGCAAGCATAGCAGGCAGAAAACTAGTTAACCCTGCCGCCGCCGCCAAATTCCTAGTCCTAATCCCAACACTATTCACAACGCTTATCACAAGCTGGCACCTAACCTCTGGTATGCTAATGGTCCCCTCACTCGCAGGACCCATCGGTAACCCCGCTGATGCCGCCGCAACTGCAGGCAACGGTGGCGCCTCATTTGGCGCTTACCTGCAAGGTTGTTACGGCCTAACAGCAACCGAGAGTGTCGAGTCCATCATGGTGCTATCAAAGTACCACGGTTGGATCGGCGGTGCATCAAGCATAGCAGTTATCATCGCAGGTGTCGTACTCTTTGCAGTCGGACGCAAATACTTCAAATGGAAAATCACCGCAAGCTATCTCATCGCTATGGCAGCAACATCTTTGATATTCTCCTTCATCTTTGGAGATGTAGACCTAACCACTCGATTGCTCTTCTCACTCTTCGCCGGTAGCTCAATATTCTTAGCGTTCTTTATGGCAACCGATCCAGCGACAACACCCTTTAACGGAACTGGACAAATCATCTTCGGTGTCGGCCTCGCAATTTTGACCATTTCGATACAAACCTTTATGGGTTTCTTCGGAGGCTCAATGCTGGCATTGTTGATCATGAACCTACTTGTACCAGTTATTGACAAAATTCGCATCAACAAACCCTTTGGGAGATGATTAAAATGGCAAACTTAGTTCACATACCAGAAGTAAAAGACCTAGCACGCAAAACCCCAATCGAAATCTTCCCAGACCCAAAAATCGCAGTCGTACTAACCAACCAACAAGGCGGAGCAACAAACACCCCCACCGTAAAAATCGGTGACACCGTAACCATTGGAGAAAAAATCGCAGACGCCAAAGAAAGAGTCAGCGCACCCATACACAGCCCCATAAGCGGCACAGTCATCAAAATCGAAAACGCCTACAACAGCTGCTTTGAAGCACCAACCGAAGCAATCTATATCGAAAACGACAACAAAAAAACCAAAGCCAAACCCCTAACCTGCATCACTGAAGCAGAATTAGCCAACACCAAAAACGAAGACCTCCTAAAAATTATCCGCGAAGCCGGCATCATCGGCCTTGGCGGCGCAGGTTTTCCCACATCTATCAAACTAGCAGTACCCGCAGACAAAAAAATTGAACACCTCCTAGTGAACGGCGCAGAAGGCGAACCCTACGACACAGCCGACGAACGCATCATGATTGAACGCACCGCAAACCTAGTCCGCGGTGTGCGCGTAGTCCGCAAACTCTTAGGCAACCCCAAAGTCATCATCGTTACCAAAGAAAGCAAAGTCGAAGCCGTACCAAAACTAGAAGAAGCATTTAGCAAAGAACCCAACACCGAAGTCCGCGCAGCACATCTAACCTACCAGCAAGGCGACGCAGCCATGATGCAAAAAGCCATCCTAGGCTACGAAACCCCCGCAGGCAAACGCAGCTACGAAATGGGAACCATCGTACAAAACGTCGCAACCATAAACGCCATTGCAAACGCAGTCTTTGAAGGTGAACCACTCATAAGCAGAGTAACCACCCTCAACGGTGACGTACCAAAACCCAAAAACCTCCAAGTAAAAATCGGCACCCCAGTAAAAGACATCCTAAGCGCCAACGACGTCAACTTATCCACCCTGAGCTCAGTCGTAGTCGGCGGAGTTCTCATGGGTACAGCACTCCAAACCCTCGACGCTCCAATAACTAAACGCACCTCAAGCATCATCTGCTTTGCAAAAGACAAAGTCAAAAACACAAAAACCACCGCCTGTATACACTGCGGCAGATGCGTCAGCGCCTGTCCAGTACGTCTACAACCCGTAGCAATACACAACGCTGTTGTCAAAGGTGACTTCGAACTAGCTGGGAAACTTTGGGCAAACGACTGCATCGCATGCGGAACATGCTCATATGTCTGTCCAGTCAGACTGCCACTATCACACAACGTTAAAATGGCAAAACAATAAGCCATCTTTTCTTTTTTTCATTTTTCTTTCTATACAAAATAATCTAGCTCCATCATTTGTTCTTGATTTTTATGGCTTGTTGCTTGTGGTAATTCTGGACAAACGACCCATTTTAGTGAAATATGTTGTAAGAAACAAATAAAATTAGTGATTTCGAAAAAAATCGTGTCTTGTTAGCAAATAAAAAAGAGTGGTTACTCTTTTTTCTTGTTTAGCCTATCGATTAGTGCGCTTGTCATTATCGGTAGCACCATCGTTGCGTCGCCTTCGATCATTATGCGTTTGGCTTTTTCGCTAATCTTGCCCCACGATACTGCCTCTCTGGGGCGTGCGCCGCTGAGGCTGCCATCCCATTCGTTTGCGGTGCTGATGTAGATGACATAGTCTAGGCCGTCTTTGAATTGGTTCCACCAAATTGTGTGGTGCTTGCTTATGCCGCCTCCGATTATGAGTGCTCCTGACTTTTTAGCATCAAAGACAGTGTTGTTGAGATCCTCTTCATCTTTTAAGATGTTTACTCGGAAGTCTTTATGATCTTGACTAAAGAACCACAGCTGATACCCAACTGAGCCATCTGTTATTCCTGGTACGTAGATGGGGATGTTGTTTTTGGCGGCCCAGTAGAGAATAGAGGATTCGTTGCAACAGCGCAAGCCGATTTCACGTGCCAACTCGGGGGTGGAGAATTCTTTTTTCCCTCCCTGGTAGAGTTCAGTGAGCAAGGCTTGGATTTTATCTTCTATGATTGTGCCATAGCTGTCGTTGGGAACAAGTACGTTGCCCAACCGGTTGACGCCTTCTTCGTGTAGTTTGCTGTCATTCATGATAAAGCTGCCTCGGTAGTAGTCCTTCCAGCATCGAGCTATATCATGATCCAGCGTACCGCATGTTGTGATGATGGCATCAACGAGTTTGCGTTTTACTAATTCTCGTATAACGCCTCGGGTGCCCGTTGCAATGATGTCAGCGGTGAATGAGAGGAATTTTATGCATTTTTTGTCTGCGGTCATGGCCTCAAGAATATCTACACCTGTGGCAAGTTTGCCTGCTGTGAAACCCCAGGCTTCCTCCATTTGCCCCACCAAATCATTTACGGTCATGTTTTCTGTAAATTGGTAATCTTTAACTGCAATTTTATGGGCTTTATGCGCTTTTGCCATTTCTTAGTCTCTCCCCCCGAGAAAGAACAAACAACGAAATAAATAGCTGTCGAAAACAATACGCTAAACTTGGCCACATGCTTATTCAGTTGTATGTGGTTTAGCGATTTATAGTACTGTGGTTTGTTGTTAGCGGTGTTGTTAAATAAACCGCGAGTTTATAGAAAACCTGCATCCCGTAGTTTTAAGGCAATTGTGATATCGCCTTTGAATTGGATTTTGCCGCTAAAGAATGCTTTTTCTGCGCTCAATTTTCTGTTAATTAAATCTAGAAAATCTCTACAGCTCATTTTGAGCGTTAGGCTCGCTGAGGGTGTAGTGCCTTCGGTTACTTGGATTTGCTGGTTTTTTATGGTGATAAACCAGTTGCCTCCCTCGGGACCCGATACTTCAAGCTGGGTTACTATATCGATGCCTGTGGCTTTTTCAGGTTTAAATTTTGTGGGTAGGGTTTTCTCGAAGAATTCTCGGGGGGTTTGTTCGTCCATGCTTTTCATCTCGCGGCTTTGCTAAATGTAGCTTGAGCTCTTTTGTAGTTATCTGAAGAGGTCTTTCTCTTTTGGGCGTGTAAGCGGGGTGGTAGTTGTGTTTTCCGTGGGTTGGTATGCTTTGTAGCCTCGTATGATGGCAACTGGTATGCCTTCGTTGGCTTGACCCATCACCAGTTCTGCTGCTGAGGCTAGTTCGTCAGCTATTGCGGTTTGTTTAATTTTGAGTACATATCCAAAGAGGTCTTTTTCGCCTCGGCGGTCTCGGATTGGATTAAATCCTGCGGTGCCGATGGCTACGTTGATTTCTCCCATCCGAAAGGGTCTGCCGTGTGTGTCTGCAACAATCACTGCCACCTCTGCGTTGCTGTATTGTTTGATCTCTGTTCGGATGGTTGTTGCAGAGGCGTTGGGGTTTTTGGGCAGTGGTACTACTTTTTGGTCTCCGCTGACATTTGAGTGGTCAATGCCGGCGTTTGCGCAGATAATACCGTTGTGGGTTTCGGTTATGATGCTGTTTTGTCCTAGGCGTACAATGTCTTTTGTTTCCTGTAGTATAATTTCAACAAGTGCGGGGTTTTTGTTGGTTTGGTTGGCGATTTCTATGGCGCGTTGGGAGGGTTTTATGGTGTTGAGGTCTATGATGTTGCCCTCGGCTTTGGAGACCACTACATGTGTGACTACCACGACATCGCCGGGTTGGATTGGTGTGCCTTGGGTTTGTGCGTTTTTTACAATCATTTTACCTAGGTTGTCGCCTGTTTGTATTAGTGGTAATCCTTCCAGGGGGATTACTTGGATTGTGTTTGGGATCTCTGTCGCGCTCCTATCAAAATTCCTGTTGTCCTAAACTTAAGGTTTGCTTCGAGGTTGGATAAATTATATTTTTGGTATGTCTATATAAAATATAGTGGAATAGTTTAATAATTGCATGATCCAAAATGGGTATACACGGCTTCTTGTAGGGTTTTACATTTAGGTGTCAAATCTGTCAAGGCCCGTTTCATATTGGC
>JAIRQQ010000132.1 GCA_031256395.1 Nitrososphaerota archaeon | reverse complement strand
AACGGTAGATCGTATACTGAGGATAATCATCCACCCTAGCAATGGCATCTGGCAAAGTTACGAAAGGTTCAACCGCATAAACCTCGCCTGTGTGAACCTTTTGGGGATTGTAGCCAGATACACTGGGAATGGAGGTCCCAGCATGGATGAGGTATCTGCCGACACTATGACCGGTTAGGTTGCTGATGGGTTTAAATCCTCGGTTTTTAATGGTGGTCTCGGCTAAACTGCCGATTTTGCTCAGCTCCATACCCCCATGGATATTGTCTACGATTGTTTTTAGTGCAAGTTCTGCAGTAGCGACCATGCTTCGGCCCTCAGGGTTAAATGCGACTGTAAAAGCTGTGTCAGTTACATAGCCATCAATCTGCACGCCGATATCGACTTTGACAGTTGAGCCCTCGGGAATGGTGGCTGTTTCTCCGGGTGGGGCAGTGTAGTGTGCTGCAACCTCATTTATGCTCACGTTAACTGGAAAAGCGGGTTTACCGCCTTTGTTACGGATAAGTGCCTCGGTTTTTTCACAGACTTCAAGGATGGAGAGGTTTTCTTTTATTTGTCCTCTCATTTCTTCGCGTGTTTCCCTTAGAATGCGTCCGGATAGGCGGAATTTTTCAAGTTCTTCTTTATCGTAGGGCATGGCGATTCACTGCTTATAAAGGGGATGCAGATGACACTTAAATGCATAGTTACATACTAACGCACTAAGAAGCGTGGCAAACAGATTGTTGAAAATTAACAGATAACTTGAGCACCTCAGAGAAATGGAAATAGGCATCAGTTTCTGGGGAGGCCAACTTTAGGTGTCGTATCAGATTTGATGCATATTAGACGTTGCAACTGTGTGTTTTGGGTGTTGGGTTTGTGTTGTGGGGGTTGTTTTGTTATTTGGTTGATCTGCATGTTTTTATGAGGTTAACGCGTTAATTGATAATTGTAGTATATAGCGTTGAGGGTCAAATATAGAAATATATAAATATTATTCCTAAATGAGATACAAGTTAGTGCTACTACAAAGGCCGCACCTAACATGGGTAAAAACATAGGTCCACGTTTATGCTCAGATACAAACAGGGGCACCAACATCATATACAACAACGGAGACTGGCTAACATCAGAAAACGGCGTTTATAGAACCATACTACAAGACAATGGCCGATTCTTTGTTTACGCAGGCAAAGGAACCGAACTAGAAGTATGGTTCTCAAGCAAACCAACAGAAGAACACACCCACTGCATGTACCTCCACAACAATGGAGAACTATGCATCTACCCCAATCACCCCGAACGCGGCAAAGAAATCTGGACCTCAAAAAGCAGCCAAATAAAAAAAGCAGACAGATACTGGCTCCACCTCCACAATGACGGAAACCTATGCATCTACCCCAATTCATCTGAACCCGGCAAACAAATCTGGGAATCAGGCGGCAACACAAGCCCCATAGAAAAAATCACCAACACAACAAATATAGAATACCACCTATCACAAGCAAAAATAAAACGAACCAACATCACCCTACTAGTACACTGACACAATTAAATTTTAGGATACAAAAACCTCAGTTTTCCTCTAGCATTCTCAGTCGTAAAATGCCAATTAACAGTTTTAGAGACAGCATTACGCGAACTCTCCCACAAAGAAAGCTCACCACGCAAAACCCCCAAATCACCAACACGCCTACCCAAACACTGCACAGACAAAGCAGCCAACTCTATCTCCGCAATATTAAGCCAACTACCATGCCTAGGAGTAAAATGAAGCTCAAGCCGCTCAGCAATAGAACGCGCCTTCACAGGATCAAAAGCCTCATAAAGCGCACCCAACGTATGAATATTAAGATTATCCAACACAAGCAGGATCTTCTGCTTATCAGAAAAAACAACATTTACCAAATAATCGATCTGATGAGCCCAATCAACCTTTGTACGATGTTCTTGCGCATCAACATGTCACCAACCCAAATGCGGAGCAGTAAACATAAAAATCGAACAGGTTCCATTTCGTATATATTGAAAATCCTCCTTTTTAGGCCTCCCAGGCTTCATTTCAATAGCTTCATAACGACCTTCGGTCAGCTGCACTGGTTGTTCGTCCATGCAAACAAGTACAATGTTCTCTTCAGGTGGACGTGCATAAACCTCTAAAACATCTTCCATTTTTGCAACAAATTCGCCACTCTGCTTCTCAGGAATGACCCATTGTTTCTTTAGGTGAGGTTTAAGTTTAGTTTTTTTAAAGTACGACGAATTGTTTCTCTGCTCATATTGAGTTCAATTTCTAGAGTTATTTTGTTTGTGAGACTTCTAACGGTCCATCTGGCGTATCCTTCTGGTGGTTTGCCGCATGCAGTGGCGATTATGTGGGCTTCTATTTCTCCTGTGACAATTGGTTTTTTATTTGGTTCTTTGGGTGTTTTAAATTGTAGGGTGGTTTGTAGTCCTTGTGTGTGGTGTTGTTTTAGGGTGTTGTATATTGTTGGCGGGGTGACGCCTATGCGTTGTGCGATTGTTATTTGTGTTTGTGGTTTGCCTGCGTTTGTATCTAGAGCAAGCAGTATTTGGGCTCGTTTTTTAAATGTTGGGGATGTAGTTTTGTCGTTAACAATCTTTTGTACAAATTCACGCTCACTTTCTGTCAGCGCAACAACATATTTTGTTTTCATCAATTAACCTCTCCGATGCTACATCAAGGTTAATTACATAACTAATATTTAATTATGTCAGACCACTAGAACGCATACTAAAAAACGACACCGACAACACCATAGAATACTTCATAGAATACGACAAAACCCTAACAACCGCACACCGATGGACCAGAAAAGATAACGTAAAAACCGCATTCACATCAACCTACAAAACCGGCATCCCCAAAACCCTCGATGACGGACGCATAGACATCACAGGACACTACGACTACATGGAAGACATCACATTCACCGAAAACCTACGCCTAAAAGATGCAGTCAAAGTACCCGTAAAACCACACACCGAAGTACACGCTAAAATGATCATAACAGACACCAAACTCAAAGTCCCATACACCTTTAAAGGTCAAGCAAAACTCAAATCAGGACACACCGTCGACAACTATACAGCACAAGCAGAATTTCTAGACAACAATGTCCACAGCCCCAGAATGATATGTAAAGAAACAACCATAGAAACAAACCTTGTAAACGAAACAACCCTATACTGTCCCACAAACAACATTTCCCTTAATGGCTAAAAACAAACAAACACCAACTACAACCAACCCACAAACACCCAAAAACAAAATCATAGTTATTGGACAGCTGACTGTAACATGCCAGTTATCTAAGAATACCCAAATAAAATTTAGGATTAGAGAAAAACTCTTCAATCAAACCCCCAAGATATAGTTCACGTGAATTTTCAGAAGCCTCTTTGAAGCAGTTTATCATACAAGTTTTATTGTCACACATAGAGCTGTCAACGGGTTGCAGATCCAAGTTTGCATAGTCTTTTAAGCTGAAGAGTTTATCACGTTTATAGCAAGGAAAAACATTAAGACAGCAATCTATGGTCAGTATGGTTCGACCTGCCCTACAAGGATACTTTAAAGGCACACCATCATATGCTCGAAGGACTTCTTTTAGATAACAAGTTGTTGTAGCAACTCGTGACCCAGTTGTTTTAAGCTCTAGGATTTTTGAAACTAGAGGTTTGATGTTTGTAAGATAACCATCAACGGATTCGGAGAGATTACCACCAACCACATAGGTGCTGTTATTGGTTGAAATAAAAGGATAGGAAAAAGCAAACGGGATATCTAAATCATGGTTAACATAGTGGACAACTTTCTTGACTTCTTGAGGCGTCCAAGCGGGATTGAGAAACGTAACAGCATAGAGGCTAATCCCAAGGGCTTTTGCGGTTCTAATGGTTTCTTTTGCCCGCTTAGCTATACCAGGCAAATGCTTCAAGCTATCCCAGGTTTTCTCATTGTAGAGATCAACCGAGACCGAGAGAACATCGAGGTTTTTACTCAACTGAGTCAAGGTGTCTTTGGGTATACTGCCGTTAGTTGTTATTGAGGTAACAAAGCCTTTGTTTTTAGCATATTGTATTGCGTCAACTAGATGTGGATATAAACCAGTTTCACCACCCGTAAAATAAACAACTGAAAAATTGTTTTTCTCCAGCACATCTATGGCTAAGCAGACATCACGGTAGCTCATATCAACTGGTAAAGAATTCCAAATGTTGCATCGATCCACACATTTAGCGTTGCATCGAGTTGTCACATGGATAACAGCAAATCTGAGTTCTCTGTTTTTTATAAATCTGGCCAGATTCACAGTTAAGGTATGGGCATTCAAAATCTCACATCAAAAATCAAATGGAGAAATATTCTCTAGATGAAACTAGCCGCGTTTTCATTTAACTTTTTGTTTCAAACGCTTGAGAATATTTTAGAGGTGCCAGCATTTTTCATACTATGGTCCATGGGGCTATCAAGTATTATTTTAACAGTTAATTATAAAAAATTTGGTTCAGGCGTCATAAGCTAAAATTTTGGTTTTTATGATACCGCCATATTTTGTATTGAGCTATTATCAGGTTTGTTTTTTGTTTTTCTTTCACGTATAAGCGCAATAGCCAACACCGCTATTATAGCACACAAAACAACCCCTAAACTAAGTTCAAATAAGCTAAGTCCTGCTAGACTTACCCCCGATGCAATCCCTGTTTGATTGGTTGAGGCTTGATTTGATATAGAGTTTGGTTGGTTTGGCGCTTCATTGCGTTCATATTGCCCCATAGTGATTGTTTTTATGTTGCTCCAATCGCTCTCAGCAACCAAAGTTTCTATCCACATCGAGAACCAACCAATGTCTGTTTGGTGATAGACATTTTGCCGCTCTATTATTTGTACTTGGAAATCAGCTTGACCGGTCAAAGGAAGCCGTAAGTTCCCATCCCCGCAATAAAGGTCGGTTGTGTCGGGTTGAGCATAATAGGAGGAACCTCGTGAGGTAAACACCAAAGTTACTAACTGAGAATTAGGCGCAGTCGAAGTAGAACGTGGTGTAATCCAGACTCCCCCATCAGCCCAGTCATTTGAGTAGGATCCTTTCATGCGAATTACATAATAAAAATAACTAGGCCCCTCCATGTCAATGTTTTTTTTGTCAATTACCATGGTCAGTGTTCGGTCATCTACATAGTATCCAGGAGTCTCTACTGTGTTACCTGTAAAGGAATCTATGGATGTACTGCCAGATACATAGTGCGAGCGATCTTCATAGGTGACAGACACCAATTTTGGGACGGGCAACTTGGTTATTGTAGACTCAGCCTGCACCGCACCCATACAAGTCATACCTGCAAAAAACAATCCACCAACTAACAGAGCACACATGAACACACTAACTAGCTGTTTCATCATATACCCCCACATGGACATAGTTTGGAACAGATATGTAGTTTACTCCAAACACAAAAACAGCAACCAGATTCAGGCGTTTGATTAGGTTTTGGTCAAACATGATCTACCCTTGGAGTTATTGAGGGATGATTTGATTTAATACTAAGTTCATGAACAAAGTGTTCAGCAATTAGACACCAAAAATGGAGCGGTGGTGTTGTGAGGCTTACACAGAATAGACTTTTCGGCATGTGTCGAATACAAATATTTAGACACCATTACAGCTATTCAGCATATATAACTAATTTTTTTGCATCAATCAAATAAATATCAACATCCAATACATAGTTAATGTTATTTAGCTGTTTTGGGCTTTCTTGTTTTGGTGGCTCATTTGGAGTTCAAGGGCAGAGATATAAGTTCAATTGAAGATTTCAGTCAACAGGAAATCAATCATATCCTTGATGTTAGTAAATCCATGGAGCCACTAGCAAGAGTTGGCTCAGATGTTCTTAGAGGTAAGATTTTAGCAACATTATTCTTTGAGCCAAGTACGCGTACACGGCTGAGCTTTGAGACGGCTATGCTCAAACTGGGTGGCAACTATATCGGGTTTGCCGAGCCGGATTTGTCATCTACGCGAAAAGGGGAAAATCTTGTCGATACAATCCGCACTGTTGAAAATTATGCTGATGTGATTGTGCTTAGGCACCGCTTGGAGGGTTCAGCAAAGCTGGCAGCAGAATTTAGCAAAGTGCCCATTATCAATGCAGGCACCGGTGCAGAGGAACATCCTACGCAGGCACTCATTGATCTCTATACCATACGCAAAGAGAAGGGGCGAATTGATGGACTAAAAATTGCAATTGTTGGAGACCTGCGTTATGGTCGAACGGTGCATTCACTGGCTTATGCATTGGCGCTCTACAATGTGGAACTCTATTTGGTCTCGCCTGAGACGTTGTGCATGCGTAAGGACATGCTGACAACCATTAAAGATAAAATTTCGGTCACCGAAGAGACCAACTTGGAAAAGATAATGCCGCAAATTGATGTTCTCTATGTGACGCGTATTCAAAAAGAACGTTTCCCCGATGCCACGGAATACGCCAAAGTCAAAGGTACCTATCGTGTAGACCTAAAAACGCTTGCCAATGCCAAAGAGGACCTAATAATACTCCATCCACTCCCTCGGGTGGATGAAATTGCGCCCGAAGTTGATGCAACCCCACAGGCACGTTATTTTGAGCAAGTTTGGAATGGAATTGTTGTACGAATGGGATTACTGTCACTGGTTTTAGGCGCAACCCCATAATAAGCTAGGTTGATATGAAGCGATCAAAGGTTGTAAGTGTGCTCATAGAGTTGCATACTGGACATTTGTGGAGTGTTCGGTAGTAAGTTTTTTTGCAGTTACCACAGAAACTAAGAGTACGGTTGTAGGTGAAGAAGTCACTAGCTTGAGTATCAATTATGCGTTTGGTTAAATCAAGAAGAGCACAGGCTTGAAATTCGGCATCTTCTAATTCATAGAGGTCAAGGCTTCCACCGCCACTCAATCTCCGAAGTAACTGTGTTGGCTCTATGGTGTCCACGGGGACAGTTATTGTTTGAGCGGCTTTTATGGGAATACGATTAAGTGTTGAGTAATAGGGGTTGTCTCGTGTTCCGGAGAATTTAACTTTTGCAACACCAAAACGCTCAACATCGAGTTGAGCTAGACGCTCGGCGGCTTTATAGTCGCCTAGCAATGCGGGGTGGAGACGGCGACCGTATTTTTTAGTCAGTTTTTGCTTAAACGCTAAAACGGAGTCTGTGATTTCTTTGGCAAAGGCTTGGCTCTCAGGTGTGTTGGGGCTTTTTTCGGTAACGGCTTCGATTGCTTCCCAGAAGCCTACGAGGTTAATGAGGCGGTTACAGTTTTCTAGGCGGAAATAGTTGTCGCCTTCTGCTTTTTGTAACAGAAAGGGCAGGTTGCTTTTGCCGAATTGTTTTAGGGCATTATTTTTAATCGTTAAAGCGCGGGCAGCTAATTCGAAGCGTTCACGCAAAAGTTCCATAAATGCATTGGAGTCTTTTTTGGATTCCAGTGCGATTCGGGGCAAATTAATTGCGACTAAACCCAAGCACCCTGTGCGCAGGGTGTCGGTTTCCCAGTCTCCGGTTAAATCTGTGGTGAATTTTACGCCAGAAGAAGTAAAGGCGGCGTTTTGGTTTTCTTTTTGGGAAGTGTTGGCAAAGTATATCAACCCGTTTTTGGCGACTAATTCGTGTGCTTTTTGTATAATGGGCAGGTTTTCGTTGTTAAAGGTGTTAGTGTTGAGTTTTATGATGAGTTGGGGGTTTAGGAGAGGTTTTTGGGTACTTTCTTCTAGGAATATGTCAAGGATAAGAGATGCAATCAAGCGACTCTCTGTTTGATAGTCTTGATATTTGCCTGCTGGTTTGCCATATGCTCCGATGGTTTCTTTTTCGAGCATTTGACATGTTGTGGATAATTCGAGACCCAATGTGGCATTGATGTGCTGATTGAGATTTAGGATGAATAAACGTAGGTCTTCTTTGAGTTGGGTTTCTTCGATGCCGCGGGCAAATGGTGCAAGGGTGAGGTTAAAATTGTTATATGTCTGGGTAGAGTTGGTTTCTTTTTGGGCATGTTGCATCACATTAAAGGCGGTGCAGAGTGCAGTTTTAAAGTCACTTGGTGGTTGCATGGGAGCTTGTTTTGGGTCGTCAAGTTTGATACCGTGCCGATAGAAATAGCGGAGTTCATGAATGACTTCACTTGGTTTGAGCACCCATGTTCCCAATCCATCAATGTGGATGGCGCCTGAGAGGTGGGCATCGGCGATGTCTCGGGGAAAGATGTTTAGCAAAGTGTATTCGCCTATCACGGTTTGTCCGGCTGTGCTTATAGCGGCGGCACAGTCTGAGGCGACATCGCGAGATTCGATGAGCAGAGTGACTTCATGAATGGGCATACCGACGCGGGTGAGTTTGTGACGGTAGTCTTCATAGCCTTTTTCAACAAGAATTCCGTTAACGACCTCGCGGATAAGAGAAGCTGTGAGATACTTGGTTTTGGATTTGATGATGCGTTTTTCAGCTTCTTTGGCGGCTTTTTGGGCCAGCTCGGGGGGAACTTTGGCTTCTTTTATGAGCGAGTTGGCAATTTTGTTAGCATCAAACTCTTCAACTGTGAGATGCGAAGTGCGAACTAACATACCTCGGGGCTTTACTGCTTTTTTCTCCACCCGATCTGCGACATCAAGCACCATCTTGCCCAAATCAGTTAGATAATATTTTTTGGCTTCCACATCGGCCTCCACCAAGCCAGCTTTGAGTAGAAATTTGAGGTGGTAGGCAAATCTGCCGGCGTCTCGGCTGGGATTCATCTTGAGTTGATTCATAAGCTCGCTGTAGGAAAGAGCAGTACTGTCAAAGAGTAAATTGAGAATTTGCAACCTAAGCGGTGACGAAACTGCTTTGAGCACCTTAACGCCCCGCATACGATTTGGCTGCTGATTAACCATACTCTTCCCTTATACCCAATTGGTGTTTCACCTATAATTCGCTGGAACGTTTAAACCTAACTAAAAGAAAGCCAAACTGACAGCAAATCAACACCTTATGCGTAGGGATAATTTCATTTTTGTGGAGAAAATTTGTGGTAAACCGCTAAGAAAAGAGAAGGTAGCGGTGGTATAGACGTTTGGAATTGTGTGTTGTTATTTGTTGTGCTGGTATGTTTTGGGTTGTTGAGGGTTAAGGATTGTAGGTTAGGGATGGGGGGAGGGTTGTTGTTGGCTGATGCAGTGAATGGTGCCAAAGCCATAGACTAGATCACCGCAGAATATGCCTACTACTTTTCGTGTGGGGAATAGTTCTTGGAGGATGTCTAGGGCTTTTTTGTCGTTTGGATGGTTGAAGATGGGGACTAGGACTTTTGTGTTGCCGATGTAAAAGTTGGTGTAGCTTGCGGGTAGACGGTAGTCTTCGTCGCTCATGAGTCGGGGCATGGGTAGTTTGATGATTTGGAGTTTTTTGCCGTCTTGGTCGAGTGCTTGGGAGAGAAGTTCATAGTTTTCTTGCAATACTTCATAGTCTTCGTCGTTTGGGTCTTCGGTGTAGGCGCAGACAATAGTTGTGGGGTTAACAAATCGTGCCAAGTCGTCAATGTGTCCATCGGTGTCATCGCCTAGGATGCCTCTTTTTAGCCAGATAAAGTTGTGTACTCCTAGGTATTCTGAGAGGTAGGTTTCGATGTTTTGTTTGTTAAGGGTGGGGTTGCGGTTGCTATTTAGCAGGCATTGTTCAGATGTGAGCAGGGTACCTTTGCCGTTGACATCTATGGATCCGCCTTCTAATACGATGCCGGGTTTAAAGCAGGGCATACCTAGTTTTTTGTTAATAACATCGGGGATTTGTTTATCTCGCAGAAGGGTTTCATATTTTTCGCCCCAGCTGTTAAAGTCCCAATGTACCATCGCTAGCTCATGTTGGGGGTTGCGGACAAATATGGGACCATAGTCGCGGAACCAAACATCGGCATAATCAGAAACATGGATATGCACCAAATCTAGATTTATACCGGCTTGTCTAAACATCTCAATGACTTTGGTTTTGGTGGATTCATCTATAACAAAGAGGTTGACTTCTTCGCTTGTGTGGATTTCTTGGACTATTTCAACATAGGTCTGCTCAACCCGCTCGACACGATCGGGAAAAGTCAGAGGATCATAGGGCCAAGATAACCAGATTGCATCATGATGATCCCACTCAGCCGGCATCATAAACCCTTGAGCTTGGCAAGTTTTAGCGCCGCATCGACCAGTTGAGGTTTGTACGTTCTCAATAAGCGGCTGGTAAGTGTCGGGGCGGCGGTTTTGCAGAAAACCCCAGCCTTCTTGGACCTTTTTGTTTTTAGCTAGATCAAGCTGTGTAACTAGGACTTCTTCTCTATTAGTTGGTGCTTCGGCAAGAATGGCTCCAAAGGAGTCACAAACAAAGCTTCCGCCCCAAAACTCCAGTTCACCCTCTTCGCCAATGCGGTTCACCGCTGCTATGTGGACACCATTTGTTATGGCATGTGCGCGTTGTACGGTGCGCCAAGCGTCATGCCAATCCCCATCATCAGAGGTGTGGTCTTTTATATAACCAATAGCGGTGGGATAAAATATGATATCTGCCCCAGCCAAGGTGTTAATACGGGCCGCTTCGGGGAACCATTGATCATAGCAGATAAGCACGCCGACTTTAGCAAATGCCGTATCAAAGACTTTGTAGGGCACTTTACCTTGGGTAAAGTAGTCTTTTTCATAGAAGTAGGGATCATGGGGTATGTGTATCTTACGATAAGTACCCAAGATTTGGCCATCGGCATCGATTACAACAGCGGTATTGTAGAATTTTGCATCCGATCCTTCCTCAAAGAGAGGGGCGATAATTACAATGCCGTGTTTTTTTGCTAATTTACTAAAGGCCTCTGTAGAGGGCCCAGGGATGGTCTCAGCTAGGGGTGCCGCATCCATGTGTTCTTTTTGGGGAAAATATCTTGTGCGGTAGAGTTCTTGCAAACATATTATTTGGGCGCCCCTATGTGCGGCTTCCTCGATTTTTTGCATTATTTTGGTCATATTTTCCGCTATATCAGCAGATACTGCTGTTTGAATCAGCCCTATCGTAACTATTTTGCTGTTTTTATGTGAGCCGCTCATGTTAGAGTCTATCCATCCTATAAGATAGTCAGCAAAACAATTCTATTAACGTTTTGAGAAACAACCAAGCGGAAATAAAGAGTTTAAACATCACACATATTAAAAAAAGATAAAGAAGCAACCAAAAAGGTTTATCAAAATTTAAAAATGCAGTAGGGTTCTTCTTCGAGATAGTCTTTTTTGGTTGAAAATGCTCTGGCTCGACAGCCGCCACACATTATACTGTAGGGGCATTTGCCGCATTTTCCCTTTAGCAGTTGGTGGTTTCTTAGCTCTATAAATAGGGGAGATTGTTGGTAGATTTCTTTGAAGGGTTGTTGTCTAATGGAGCCGGCGCACAAGGGGAGAAAGCCACAACCAAAAACCTCACCCGTATGTGAGATAAAGCAAAAGCCGTTGCCGGCCATACAACCTCTTCCGCCTCTGACGGGTTTTTCTTTAGCTTGCTGAGCAGCTATTCGGGTGTATTGGGGAGCGCAGGTCACTTTAACTGGAATTGGGGAGACCAAACTGAGTTGGTAGATGGTTTGCAGGGTTTCTTCGTATTGCTGGGGGGTTATCTCCATGTCGATTTTTCCTCGACCGGTGGGTACAAGCATAAAAGCGTCCCATTCCACCGCACCCTGTTCTACGGCGGTTTGGTGGATGGAGGTTATGGTTTGGTAGTTATGCTGGGTTATGGTTGTGTTGATTCTAAAGGGCATGTTGTGAGTTTTTGCTAGGGTGATGTTTTTTAAGACTAAATCAAATGCGCCGGGTACGTTTCGAAAGTTGTCGTGTGTGGTGGCGGTTGCGCCATCGAGGCTAAGTGAGATCATGCGTATGCCGGCTTGTTTCATTTTCTCAAATGTCTCATGGGACATGTCGCTACCGCTGGGGGACATAACTACGCGAAAACCAAGTTTAGATGCATATGAGGCAACCTCAAAAATGTCGGTTCGCTGCAGGGGGTCACCGCCGCTTATTATAAAGACGGGGGTGCAGATTGCGGCAATTTGATCGACCATGTTGAGGGCTTCGTGTGTTGTGAGTTGGTTGGGGCCGGGGTGTTTTTGGGCTGTTGCTCTGCAGTGTGAGCAGGCATAGTTGCATGCGCGGGTTGATTCCCAAGCCACTACTTTGGGTGTGAGGTCATGGGAGTTTTTGGTCGCCATCTTTTGGTTGCCTACTTGGCGGAGGTTGTTTCTTCATTGGTGAGATAGCAGGCAGGATCTGGTGCCCAGATATCGTCATGCACTGCTTCGGCTCTTACGCGTAGGTTGCCGTTGCAGATGTTGAGGAATTGGCATTGGGCACATTTTCCTTTCAGATGAGAAGTGCGGTTTCTAAGTGCTTGGAGGAGGGGGTCTTGGGTTTCGGTCCAGAGGGTGCTGAATTTTTGTTCTCGTATGTTGCCTATGCTGTGGTGCTGCCAGAATTGGTCTGGATGTACATTTCCATTGAAGTCTACGCAGGCTATGCCTTTGCCGCTGCTGTTGCCGCCGTTTATTTTTAGGAGGTTTAGTACTTCTTGGGCTTGTTGTGGGTTTTTTTGGTTGAGTTTTAGGTAGAGATATGCGGCATCAGTGTGGTTATCCACGGTTAGGATTTCGGTATTTTTTCCTTTTTGGCGGTTTGCTTCGACTTTTGAGAAAAGATAATCCATAAAGTCGCGTGTTTGTTTGGGGGTTAGATCATCGTTTACAATGGAGGTGCCTCTGCCGACATATGCTAGGTGGTAGAAGCAGGCGCGGGGGATGTTTTCGGTTTCTATTAGATCAAAAATTTTATCGATGTCTTGTATGTTATAGTTGGTGACTGTGAAGCGTAGTCCGGGTTTGAGGCCTGCTTGGAGGCAGTTTCTTATACCGGTGATGGCTTGTTGGAAGGCTGTAGGGCTACCGCGGAATTTGTTGTTTGTTTCTTCGGCGCCGTCTAGACTAACGCCGATATAGGAGAAGCCGGCGGCTTTGAGTTTTTGTGCTTTCTCTGGTGTGATTAGGGTGCCATTGGTTGATAGAACGGTGCGTATGCCTAAATTTGAAGCATAAGTGGCGATTTCAAAGAGATCGTGGCGTAGCAGGGGTTCACCGCCTGAGAAGAGCAACACGGGAACTTTGAAGCTGGCTAGATCTTCGACAAAGGTTTTGGCTTCCTGGGTGGTCAGTTCGTTTTGGTAGGGTTTATCTTCGGATTTTGAGTAGCAGTGAACACAGCTTAGGTTGCATCGTTGGGTTGTGTTCCATACCACTATGGGTTTTTTATGGGTTGTTGGACCATATCGTATGTGATCCATAGATCCGGGAAGGTTGCACCAAAGTTTAGTAACGTTTAACATTAGAGGTTCTCCTTGGGTTTTGATAAGTGTTTGAGGTCTCGTGTACTGTAGAGCATCTTGTACTCTATATTCCACTTAGAGGATAATTCACTGACCATTGCCTCGATTTCTGCGCGGGTTTGGGCGTGCAGTACGGTGTAGAGGTTGTAGGTCCAGTTGGGGTTGTCTGTTGTGCGTTCATAACAATGAGAAATTTCTTTGATCTCTGAGAGCGCTCTACCTACTTCTTGAACGCTTTGTTGGGGTACTTTCCAAGCTACTAGGGCATTGGCGTATATGCCGATGCTGTTGGGTTTTATGGATGCTCCAAAGCGTCGGATTTCTTTGTTTGCTTTTAGTTGATTTAGTCGGCTTATGACTTCTTCGACGGGAATTTTTAATTCCAGAGCTATTTCGTTGAAGGGTGAGGTGGAGAGGGGTATGCCTTTTTTGAGGCCTGCTAAGAGTTTTAAGTCAATTTCATCCATAAGCTTCCCTAGTCGTAGTAGTTAATTGGAAAAGGACACTGATTTTGAAGAGATTACGAGTGGGTAGATTTAAGAAATCTTGTTTAGGTACGTCTATTTTTTGGCGGATCTGCTCGAGGGTTTGATTTAGTTTTTGATCGTTTTGTGCTGTGAGGGTAAACCATATGTTGTATTCGTTGTCACGTTGATAGTTGTGTGAGACGTTATCATGTTGATTTATGATTTGGGCCACTTCGTCTACTCGGGTGGGATCCACACGCAGAGCCACAAGGGTACTTGCGTTTAGGCCGATTTTGGCTGAATCAAAAATGGGTCCGATTCGCAACACCACTCGGTTTTCTTTGAGACGGGTTATGCGTGTAATGACTTCTTGCTCAGATATACTTAGGCGACAAGCGATTTCTTTCCAAGGTTGGGTGACTATGGGAAAGTCATCTTGGAGTATTTGGAGAAGTTGGTTGTCGATGTCATCAAGGGTTATTTTTAGCGGATGTGTTTGAGAGTTGGTTGTTGTTTTTTGATTTTGCAGTATAGTGTCACCTGAGCGGCGTTATAGATTGATCGATTTACGATTAACTATCACAGTAGCAATTGCTTATCGTATATACCTTACTGAAAAAGTAGAATGATTCGGTTTAATTGCGGATTCCGCAATAATTTTTAGAGGTTTAATGAAACAAACGGATCAAACTTTAAAAATTGCGTCGCAATAGACACCCGCGCATCCTTAACACCCACAATAGCCTTTGCGCGTTTAACCAAATCATTGAGATGCTCCAAATCCCGTGCCACAACCACAGAAACTACATCATACTCACCCGTACTCTGAAATAAATACATCGTCTCAACAAACTCAACTAACAGCCTACACACACCCTCAAGATGCGTAGGATCAATCTTTAACAATATCGCCCCGCTAACTCTTCGGCCCACCTTATTTGGATCAAGCATTATAGTAAATTTGGCAATAACCCCCTCATTTACTAGACGCTTAACCCTAAAACGAACCGTAGCTTCCGCAACATCAAGCTCACGACTCAAGTCAGCAAAAGAAACTCGACTATTAACCTGCAATAAACGAAGTAAGCCTATATCTAAATCATCCAAATCCATGGAACCCATCCAAGTACCCACCATATCTTATAACAAAAACCCATATGAAATTATTGCCTTTAGACAAAACACAGATAACATTGAGAATACGTTCTTTAAACAATTCATATTCTCCGCTATATTCACTATAACACACTAAAGCGTTCAATATCATGCTTTTTACTTTCAGAGAACCTCAAAGATATTGGTCACTGGATGTCTAACTACTGAACACTTTGTTCATATACTTAGCAGTAAATCAAATCAACCTCAATAACTATTTGTGATGGGTAATGTTTGCTCAAAAGAAGCCTCGCAAGTTGTGTTTGCTTGTTTGTTTGTTGTGTTTGAGTAAACTACATATTCACACAGAACGACATCTATATGGTGGCAGAGTATGAGAAAGATAGTTAGTGCCTTCATATGTGCCCTATTGATTAGCGGCTTATTTTTCACAAGCATATCTTGTATTGGTGAGGTTCAGGTTCAAGCCGCTTCAAAGAAACCTGCTATTCCAGAATTTACAGTGAAATATGCAGAATACCCATTCACTGTGCCAGACGTTGAGTATGTAGACCCATACACAGGAGAAACTTGGATTAACAAGGGTTATCAAGGAGTAATGCCAACACTCGAGCTTGTTATCAAAAATCCACGTGGTTATTCTGATATATGTTATAATGTTAGATACAAAGGACACTATGAGGTCTCAGATGATGGTGAGGCATGGCATGAAGTATTTCCCCACTCAGAGACCGGTGGAGGACTAGACGGTGGATTCCCTGCACAGTCCAGTTTGGAATATACCACAATATCCTTTAACTCCAGTATATACCCCTCATGCATAAGCAATGGATATGTGGGTACTAGACAGTATCCTTCTGTCCCTGTTCCAGGTGGAACAATTGATATCCAAGTAGAAGCCATGACTTTTTACATTAAGACGAGCTCTACGCTTTATGGGGATTTCTCCTATTATATGGTGGATGAACGAAGTGGTTGGAGTAGCACAAAAACCCTAACTAGACCCACATCTAACAATGAAGTACCCAATCAAACCGAACCAACACCAAACCCAACTTATGCCTCAGACCAATCATCACAACCTGAGATGACAATAGCTGGGTTTAGTTTGTTTGAGTTCAGTTTAGGGATTGTTTTAGGTGCTGTAGTAACTGGATTAATCATTGCACTTGGATATGTGAGAAGTAAAACTGCAAGACACAAACAGACTATACAAACATAACAAAGTCTCTCTTTCTTTCATCTCCGATTTTCGACATAATTGTTCCCTCAAATATTCCGCGAGGCTCCGCCGGGTTCTGTCGGGTTACTTTAGGCCTATTTTCTCAAATCAGGCACATAAAATGACTGTTTTTCCGTAACAAGCCCTGTTGTCGGGTTAGAAATCTCTCAAACAGAGCTCATTCCAATGCTCTTTCAGTAAAAGGGGCTTAAATCCTGGTTTTATGTCGGGTTTGTCGGGTTAAAGTCAAAAAAGAGACCCCCAACATACAGAGGCCTCTTGCAGTCAGGCGGCGGGAACTACAATGCCTCTACGCTAGACGTAATGCCGGCGGCGACGTTGAGGCTCTGAGACTGGAGACTACAATGCCATCACAGTGTATCAATTATCTTATTATTTAATATATAAATCGAATTAGGAAACAGTCACTGGTCAACCCGACAACCCGCCGGCAGGATTGACAAGCGCCGTTTTTTTGTGGTGTGTACGGCTGAAAATTGAAGTCTCTGGCGTAAGGGAGGTTTGGGTTAATCAGATAAGGAAGAGGAAGAGATTGTATTATACCCAGTAACATTTTTCAAAACTCCCAATCCAACATTAATTTTGGATAATTTAAAACACTTCAATCGATATATTGCAGTGCTTCACATATCTATTTATAGCCCCGCCGAGCTATAGCAATCTTGGTGTAATCAATTGACTAAGACAATGTACCCACAATGTGGTGTAGAAGGACATCTACAGACACGAGGCAATCATCACCAAATACAACACTATCAAGGATTTGTAGACGGCAAAAGAACTTACACTTACCACAAACTGCAAGTAACCGCCCCCAAAACACTGCAAGTAACAAAGCCAGCAATAGTCCCTGATTGTAAAAAGGAACTGGCGCGGGATGTGGGATTCGAACCCACGCGGCCTTTCGACCACAGACTTAGCAGGCCTGCCCCATACCAGGCTTGGGGAATCCCGCACACTTTCTAATTTAACACTTGGTTGTTCTGCTTGAATACCCAAGTAGCTAGTCTTAGCCATCTGAGTGTAAAGTAATTTAATTAAAGCTTTCTCATTTAAACAACCACACCCACTTTGGGCACCTATAAGGATCACAAAAGTCTCCATGCGCACCAGAAAAAGTCAACGGACCCCGATCAAGCTCACGGTTTATTTTGTGCCACAATCATTGCGTGCGCTTTATCGTAGGGTTCCAAGTCGATGATTTCTTTGACATCATAGCCACGTTTGCACAGAACCCGTGCTTCTTGTTTATAGACATCCTGAGGTGACATAGTGACATCAATGCTCTGTGACTTGCAGGCGAGCATAACCCAGCCTTGAGGTTTGAGGAAATAATCCGCATTGTCTGCTAAGAGTTTTGCCTGCTCAGGTTGAGCAACATCACAGTAGACGACATCAACTTTACCGCTGATAAACATGGCATATCGCTCAGGCATACGTGCATCATCAAGTATGGGTGAGATGTTTGCACGGAAAGCCGCTACATTGTTAACTAAATCGCGCAGACTACGCTGGGCAAATTCAATACAGTAAACATGACCAGATTCGCCAACGATATCACTAACATGACTAGGAGTAGTTCCCGAAGCAGCACCCAAATAAAGCACCTTTGAACCCGACACAATAGGTACAGTTTGCAACCCTTTTATAATGGCCCCAGCGAGTTTACTTCGAAAAGCATCCCAAACTCGGTATTCCACCCGTCTAACTTTGATAAGGCGTTCCCCGTAGACGTCTAAGCCGGGCGTGAGATTTTTTGTGCCCAGCCGCTTAGCGCCGTCTTCGAGAAGGATTTGATAAATTTCAGGAAATTTATCGTTCGGCTTAACTCTGACTCCCACGTTTGTCTCTCCACTGCTTGCGTTTGTGGTTATCGCCTTTGGGCGGACCTTCACGACGAGGTTTATTTTGGAATAATTGATGATCGCCGCCATCACGACGAGGACGATCCTGAGATGACGAACGCTCACCGCCACCATCACGAGGGGACTCACGACGCTGGAAACGAGGCGCACCCTCTCCACGATCACCACTACCACCGTCACGACGAGGACGATCCTGGGACGATTGACGCTCACCGCCACCATCACGAGGGGACTCACGACGCTGGAAACGAGGCGCACCCTCTCCACGATCACCACTACCACCGTCACGACGAGGACGATCCTGAGATGACGAACGATCACCATCTTCATGAGATGATTCACGACGCTGGAAACGAGGCGCACCCTCTCCACGATCACCATCTTCGCGATAGCTAAATCTGCTTTCTTGGTGGTCTTCGCCTTCGCTGAAGGATTCACGACGCTGGAAACGAGGCGCACCCTCTCTGCGACCACCGCCGCCACGGAAGGATTCACGACGCTGGAAGCGTTGTCCACCTTCTCTGCGGTTACCGCCTTCACGATAGCCAAATCCGCGTTCTCTGCGTTCAAAGCCTTCGCGTTTTTCTTTAGGTTTGGGTTCCTTTGGTGGTGGAGGCTCTTTGTATTTCTCTCGGATTTCCTCTACGCGTTTGTTAATATCTTCTTTTAGTGCATCACCAATGTAGTGTCCCTCACCAAATGCATCTGCTCGAGCCGCTATGGCGAGTTTGCCTGCAATGACTCTTGCAATCTTTCCACGTTGCCAACGCTTAGCATCGTGAAGCAGAGTGTGTTGGAAAATTAGGCCGTGTTTGGGTGGACGAGCACCAGTTTTGAGACTTCTAAAGAGCGCTTTTTCTGCACCCAATACTTGAATGGTGCTTGCAGGACGCATAGCAAGGTTTTGGAGACTACCTGCGATTGAGATCATACGAGCCCCCAAGAGTGCGCCAGCAACCGCACGAACGTTGGGTGCCATCTCTTCCATGGTTCTATCGACATATTCATCCATGTTTTTGCGCAGGGTATAGAAGGCTAAAACGTCTTTAGCTAAAGCCTGTATCTGTTCTAAGTCGCGATCGGATATATCGGCACCCATAGATGAGTCAGCGGCTTTGTTGATAAGTTGAGTACGTTCTTTGGGAATGCCCTCAGCTTCTAGATTTTCTATGCTAAAGTTTTCTTTGTTGCCCAAGTTCATGACAAGGCGCGAGTAGGTTTCATGTTTCTCAACTAGGCGGTCAAGTTCGGGGAAGTAGATGCCATACCATTCCCTGAGTCGGCCCATAAAGAGGTTAACTGTTTGATCAAGGCTATCTAGAGTTTGAATGCCTTGTGCAACAATGAGGTCACGTTTACCCGTGGCGCCTTTGATGCGAAGTTTGCTAAGTTCCATGCTGACGTCGCGGTTCCAGCTGTCGAGTTCTTGTTGGTTTGTAACAAACCCTGATTCGACAGCGATGTCTGCCATACGGCTACTTAGCACTGCAGCTTCTGCCGGTTTGGCTACTTCAACGGTGACTTTGAGACGACGCTGAGTTTCCTCTGCAAGGCTACCGTTTGAAAAAATAAAGACATCATACCCGATGTTGGTTAGGAGTGTAATAAGCGAGGTGGTTTGGTCTGAGAGTTTACCCTGCTCGGTGCGGAGAAGACTTTTGGCTGCTGTTTGCGCTTTTTTTGGAAATAGCGCTTTTTCAACCAGCTGGTTTTTGTCATCAAAGGCCGCTACGCCGAAGGGAAACTGTACGATGAATGCTTTCATGCTCTGTGCCCCAAATAAACTACACTATGTCAACGGTTAATGTTAATAAATAGGTATGTTCCGCAACAAAAAATTGGCTTAGACAGAGGAATCATTTGGTTCCTAGAAACATAATTGTTCAAATAACTATCGGCGGTTATCGGCGGCGGTTTATTATACCTAAAATACAACAGTTAACTTGATGAGGTTTACCGCGTCAAGCGCAACCAAAAAATTACCTCGAATAATAGTTAACAGCCTAACGTTGTTTTAAATGTCAAGCAGATGTAGGATACATCAAAGGGTTCTTTCCATGATGATTTCGTCAATGTATTGGTTGTCTCTGAAATGTTGGTTTGTTATTCGTTGAGTTTCGGTAAAACCAAGTGCGGCATATGTGTGTATGGCGGGGTTATTTGTTGCTAAAACATGGAGTCTTAAACGTTTAATGCCTCTTTGATTGGCCTGAGCTATAATTACCTTGAGCATACGTGTTCCAATTCCTAGGTTTCTAAAATTTTTCTTGACAATTATGCCAATAATTCCTATCTCAGTGTCAGGTTGGATCTGCATCTCTGAGGATGCTATCACTTCGTTGTTAATCTCTGCAATGATTGAAATGCTCTTGTTTTGTTCCAAAGATGCAATGTGATGGGTAAGCCATTCACGTTCACTTTCTATCGTTACTTTTTGGGTGAAGGCGATTTGTGCGTTTTCACTAACAAGGGAATTGATAAGCAGTGTGAGGTTTATCAAATCATCCATAGAAGGGGTTCGTAAAGTAACCTTGGCATTTTTGATTGTAAATTCTTCTATGAACAGATTTGGCTTCATTTTAACATCCAGCCGCAGTTAGATTTAGAAGTAAACAGCGTAGCTTAAAAAATAGCCCGAGGAACCATAGTCAGGTTGATCTATTTTTGTGTATACAGGATGTTTAATTATACAGTATTGATATCATATGAGCAGTTAAAAAATTGCATTTGCACAATATTTACAAGTGTACTCATTTATCATTAAAAAAATTCAAGGTTAATAGGATGTCGTAAGGCTTAAACCCTAAGCAGACATCTCAGTGTCGATGAACCAACGCATAATCGCTAACTTGGGCTTTCTGCTCCAAACCGCCGGCCTGTTAACTATTATACCAATTATAACAGGGTTTATCTTTAACGAAACGGTACCGCTCATTTCACTTTTTCTAACAGCTCTGGCGTTTTTAGGGGGAGGCTTTTTCTTAAATGCACTCTGTGAACGCAAAGACTTAACCGTAAAATCGGCCAGCACATTGCTGTTTTTAGCATTTATTATTCTACCGCTCATTGGAACCATACCCTATCTCTACACAGATCCCTTTGCCAGCGCAACTGTTTTGGATCGTTTTACAAACAGTTGTTTTGAGAGTGTATCTGGCTTTACAACCACCGGCTTTAGTTTCATATCAAACCCCGATGTTTTGCCAAGATCACTCCTTGTCTATCGGAGCCTAACTGAGGTTATGGGGGGTGTGGGTGTGGTGTTTTTGATTTTGGCGTTTTTCCAATCTAGACGCGCATTGCCCAAGCTGGGCGGGGTTTTGGGGATTGAGAATCTGGGTAGAAATCTAAAACGTATGTTTTTTATGGTGTTGGCAATCTATGGCATCTATATTTTGGTTTTTACGGGGATTTTCTATATTTTGGGCTACACCAATGTTGTGGCTACAGGCACCTTTGTCATAGACACGCTCACAGGTGGTTTTTCGCCTAATGCGTTGACCTTTCAGCAGTATCTTTTTGCAGCGCCTCAAATTTTAATTGTTTTGTTAATGTTTTTGGGGGCAGTCAACTTTTCTTTTAACTATCATCTGTTATCAGGTAAATTTAAGAAAATATTGTCACCCGAAATCATTTTGTTTATAGGCATCATGGCAACGGCTAGTATAGTTTTGTTTTTTGTTGCTGATATAGGGTTTTTTGATTCTTTGTTCCATGTGGTAAGTTTGGCATCCACTCAGGGGATTTATTATCTAAATCTCTCGGCTTTTGGTTCCAATGCTTTGTTGTTGCTTGTGGTTTTGATGGCTATTGGGGGTTGTGCGTTTTCTATGGCGGGAGGCATAAAAGTTTCTCGTCTGCTAAAGATAGGGACCTCTGTTAAGCAGATTGTTGTAATACCGTTTAGTAAGTCGTCTAGGCAAAAGAAAACAGCCATCAGAGCTGAACTCAGCGAGATGTTTCCAGCGGTTACGGCGGTTTTGTTTTTTGTGGGGGTTCTTTTTGTGTTTACCTTGTTGTTCTTGACCATTGGGGTTTCTTTTGAACAGGCGCTTTTTGAAGTTGGGTCGGCGCTTTCAACCACTGGGGCGACAATGGGCGCAATCTCGGGAACTATGCCGCTTGGGTATAAGTGGTTAATTATGGCCTCGATGGTTATTGGCAAAGTTGAGATTGTAACGGTTTTTGCTGTGGTGATGCCGTTTTTTGTGAAAAGACTTCGGCGGAGAATAAAGTTTTAGGTGAATTGTCTAAAAGCTTTTAGGGGAAGAGCTCTAACTCTTAGAGGTGACTTTGATGTCTAAGATTGTACGTGTTGGGGTAACGTTTCCTCCTGATCTCTTAGAAGATTTTGATGCTATAACTGAAAAGATGGGTTATGAGAGCCGAAGCAAGGCTATTCAGGATGCTGTGCGGCTCTATGTTGCAGAACGCAAGTGGCTACAAAACGAAAACGCCAATCAAACTGGGGTCATATTGATGATTTATGATCATGATACGCGGGGTTTGGAGAGTGATTTAACAAGCTCGCAACATCACCATCAAGAGCTTATCTCCTCAACGATGCATGTTCATCTAGGGGAACATGATTGTTTGGAAGTCATTGCGGTAAAGGGTAAAAGTTCGGAAATACGTCATCTAAGCGATGAACTAACAACCCGAAGAGGCGTAAAGATCCTTAAATCCATGATAGTGACTGTTTAAGATTTGATCTCAAACATGCGCTCGAGTGCTACTTGAGCTTTCTTTGCGACTGCTTGGGGGACGCTAACTAGGTATTGTTCTTCTTTTAGTGATTGGTATATCCGCTCAAGGGTGGTTATTTTCATGTTAGGACATATAGCGCCATCGTATGCCAGATAGAAGGTTTTGGCGGGATTTTCTTTTTGGAGTCGATGTAAGATACCGTTTTCTGTGCCTATGATGATTTTTTGTGCGCTGGATTCTTGGGCATGTTTGCAGATTTTTGAGGTGCTACCAATAAAGTCAGCTACCATGCGCATCTCTTTTGTGCATTCGGGATGAACCATGACTTCGGCGTCGGGGTGCTGCATTTTTAGAACGTGGATTTCCTCAGGCTGAAACAGCAAATGCGTGGGGCAGAAACCATTATCAGGGATAGGGATGAGGGTTTTGCCGGTTTTTTCTGCGACGTACTCAGCGAGGTTTTTGTCAGGTCCAAACAGAACGGTATTCGCATCAAGAGAGTTTACAACCTCAACAGCATTGGCGCTGGTACAGCAGATATCGGCTTCGGCTTTACAGGCCGCTAGGGTGTTAACATAGAGCACCACAGGAGCATTTGGATACTGTGTTTTGGCGCGTTTAATTTCATCAACGGTAAGCATCTGCGCCATAGGACATCTTGCGCCTGTGCAAGGCAGTAAAACTTTTTTGGCGGGGTTTAGAATTGCGGCTGATTCAGCCATAAAATCCACCGCTGAAAATACGATGAGCTCAGCGTCTGTTTCAGTCATAGCTTTACGGCTCAGCTCAATACTGTCACCGATATAATCAGCTATATCTTGCACTTCGGAACGCTGATAATTGTGAGCCAGTATGATGGCTTTCTTTTCTTTTTTGAGTTGTTGGATTTTCTGCGTTAAATCCATAGTTATGCCCAGCAAAGTTAAACGTGGGAACAAACAGCGCAAGTTATTGGATATATGTGTTACTTCCAAATGCAAAGGTTTCATCTATGGAGGCTTTCAGCTTTAATCAGAAAAAGTTGCTCGTCAAACAAATACAGCACAAGCACCTAAATAGTTGGTGTTACGTAAGACTTGTTAAACTTTGAGTGACGTTATTTTTGTCCGCACTACTACTACAACAACAACACACCAGCATAACCTCAAATCCGCCCCTAGAGCACTGGACAGACAGTAAACAAACACAAAATAAATCAAAAAGAAACTGGAAAACAGTTTTTATCAATACTTGCACAGATAGAAAGGAGCCCAATTAGGGCTACAAACTATTGCGGTTACATGATTAGTTAGTAGCTGACCTCGGAGGCTTCTTCGCGGCTTTTTAGTTTTTCTTCGAGCAAAATAAGCAACTCCTGCGGCTTCACGGGTTTAACCAGATAGGCATCGGCGCCTTCGTCGAGGGCTTTAACGCCTGTTTCTAGTGAGGGGAATCCTGTGATCATGATTTTAACGGTGTGTTGTAGGGGTTTTTTGAGTTTTGCTAGTAAATCTGTGCCGTCTATGTCGGGTAATCGGATGTCTACAAGGGCTAAATCGTAGCTGCGTGTTTGGGTTTTCTCTATGGCTTCTTGGCCTGTTTCTGCGGTGTCGATTTCATAGCCGCTTTTTTGTAGAATACGGGTAAAGGTTCGCAGTATAGATTTGTCGTCATCAACAACGAGTATGGTTTTTTTTAATGATGCCAAAGTAACATATCCATCCTGAATTATACAATCAGCTCACAAACGCTTTGAGCTCTTATCCGTCCAATATGTCTCTGTATCATCAAACAAGGCAGTTATTTGATGCTACAAAGTCGTCTATCTCGCGGTATCTCCGAATTTAACAATGAATTCCGAGATTAATAAACGCTATCCCCTATGCTAAAAACCTCAAGTTATGATATATCTCTAAGCAACTTAGGCTCATGTCCCAAATAAGGATATAAAACGGCGCCACAGTGAATAACTGTAGGTTTGACAGCTAGAAATGATGCCGTCTCCTTTTTTGTTTTTTACATATCGAATAACTCCAGAGGTTCCACCCAGCTACTATGAGAAACTCTTTGATTTCATCTACACCCAGTACTTACTGCCCCAAAATCAGCGTTTCATAAACATTAAACGGGAACCCACCATAAAAGGAGAAAAATTAACCTACACCGTTATTGATCAACAAAATAATCATCAGCTGGATGTGGAAGTTAAAAGCGGCACTCCCTTTGAATTAAAAATCACCCCGCTCAATTCTACAGTTTCCAAATCTATTGTCGAAGAGACCAAACAAGATATTCTAATATCGATGCAGGCGTTCTCACAAAACGCCCGAAATGCCACTGTATGTTTTGCTTGGCGGGAAGGAGAAAAAGTTGTTCCGGAATCCTACACTAAACCCGAAAAATCCTTCAACCGACTCTTTTTAGAAACTCAGTTGCTTTTCTTTGTGATTTTCATTGTTTTTGGAATGTTTATATTTATCACCATAGCAACAGCGTTTCCCAGTGCGTTTTGGGTTGCTCCGCTGATATTAATTGGGATTCAGTTCATCTTTGTGTTCTACTCGAACCGCTTTATCGCTCGTAGTGCAGAATGGACCATCACTGAGGCCAATCCGATTATTCATTTATTGGAGGTTTATTTGCCAGTAGGCGAGATGGTGGATTTTAAAAAAACCTATCCGCGAGAAAAGCTTGTAGCTATTAAAAAAGAAATCTATGATGAAATAATTGCCAAACAAGGCGAAGTCGATGCGGAATCTGCGCAAAAGATTTTCTTAAAACACGGAGTCCCCTGTGAGCTGCAAAATCTCAAAGCCAAAAAAGTTAACGTCTACAGCCTTGTTAAAAACATCGCGGAACGATTCAATTTTCCCATGCCTAAAATTGTAGTGTCCAACACCATGGTTCCCAACGCCGCAGCTTCAGGCCCCAGTCCCAAACGTGGATTAGTTCTTATAACCACAGGCATCTTGATACAACTAAACCAAGAAGAACTATTGGGAGTTTTAGGCCACGAGTTTGGGCATCTTAGGGGCCGCGACCCACTCATACTCTATGGATTGGTTTCTGCCGAGTTTCTCTTCCGCTTCTATGTACTGCTACCGCTGTTCCCACTGATTTTTACATCGCTTTTATTTTTCGCATACTTCTGGATAATTATGGTTGTGATTTTCTTCATAGCCAAATTCTTCGAAGCCCGAGCGGATTTAATCTCTGCTATGGTAATAGGTAACCCTAAAATTCTAGCCGAGTCACTTGAAAAAATCGGCTACCAACGACTACTCTATGAGCGAACACCCTCCTATCGCATCCAAGAGTGGCTAGGACTAGATCCGCATCCGCCTATCTATTTCCGAGTAGACCGCCTTGCAAACCTCTCATCCGAAACAATCCGCTACCCCCTAATTCAATCAATCAAAGATGTAACACGCGGATTCATCGCAACCTTTAGAAGCTAAATAGCTAAATGGGTACTCAACATTTTTTTATTAATATCTTGAATTCGCCGTCGCTGTTTTGTGCTTGAACAATTTGATGGCCTTGATTTTTTACCCAGCGCTGCACATTATCAAACTCGAGCTCACCCTCACCTGTGACCTCAAGCAGTTGATCAGAGGTCAGGCTATCAAGCTTGCGCTTAGTAAGAGCAACCGGAAGAGGACACATCTTGCCCCTCACATCAAGCTTTTCAACACTCAACCAACTCACAACACTAAAAAGTTATAACTTTGTCGCTATTAACCGTCCACTCAACCAAATCATGCACGGTTGCCAGTTTTACACCCTCAATCAGCTCGGATTCAGATAAGCCGCGTGCTTCGGCACAAACCACACAAGCTTTAACTTCTATACCTCCCTTGAGGAGGTCTTGGAGCATCTGCCCATAGTTAACTAAGCCCTGAGCTGGTTTTTGGCCTTTCTTGGCGAGATAAACACCATTTTCAAAAAGCCAAATACGAACTTGGTGACCTTCTAAATCGCAGGTAGTGGCAAATCTAAGCGCCGTTAGAGCACGGTCTTTGCTATATGGAGCTTCATAAATTATAAGTGTAAACGATGCCACGGTTGTTCACCAGTCTCTGATAGAGGTTATTAGAAAATCAAATATAAAGACATTAGTTTAAAAACCAAAGGAGCAACTATTGGCAGATATTTTAGCTGTTGAGTATCTTCTTTTGGAGGGGATTGCAACTATATTGGGACAGGTGGAGTAGGGGAGGATTCTTGGGGTGTTTTGCGTGAGAATATCAGGCTTGTTGATTTGACGATTTGGGGTACGCCTATGAGGTCTTGGAATATTAGCAGTAATCGGGCGATGATTGCAAATACAGCCGCTATTTCTAGGGGGACACCCAGTAAGCCAAGTATACCAATGATTCCGAATTCTTGCACACCTATTCCGGCTGGAAGAATTGGAATAAACGCCAGAGCAGTCACTAAGGGGTGAATTAAGAAGAAAGCTATCCAGGGTACATTTGTAATGCCTAGAGCCAAGCCTAAAAAGTACCATTCGAGTCCTTTGAGTACCCAGCAGGCCATTGTTAATGCAAAGATTTCGGGTATGGCGCGCTGTGTTTTGTGTGAGCTTTCTTTGTATTCTTCTAGTTTGCCCATCAAACCGCCGGTGAATCTTTTTATGAATCGCCAGTTTGCGATGCGGTCAAATATTGCAATGGCTCGCTTTGACCAGGTAAATGCAGCCAATACAAGTGCACCCAGAAACATCAAACCTATACCTAGTCCTGCTATGATGATACCGATGTTTACTCCCGCTATGTCTTGGGGAAACATTTCAGTCCATACTGCGGCCGGAACTGTATACATTAGAAAAGCCACGGCACCTATTCCACCCGCCACTTTAACAAGGAACTCTATTGTTTGAATGCCTAGAATGCTTGAGAGTCCCTTTGAGGCGGGGACATTTTGGTCTCTAAGATAAACAGGTGTTAGGACATATCCGGCGCGTCCAGGGGTAAAGTCGCTTGTGAGCATGCCGGCATAGTGAGCAAGAAGAGTTTTACCAAAAGATGTTTTTACACTATCTTTGGCTAAGACGCGTCTGAGGCGTATTGTAAAGAATATGTTGATTCCAAAATACATTAAAAATGCCAAAAGGAAATAGATAACATCCATTTCAAGTATAGTCATAAAAAGGAAATCTATACCGCGGATGATTGTGGGTTCATCGGGTTTAAAATCTGTTGGCACCGTTGTACCAATGTACCAAAGCAGAACCGCCACAATGGCAACTATGGCAAGTACTTGAAGCGTTATTTTTAGAATCCGCTTTGTCGAAGACTGGGTTTTTTGGGAGGGCGCTTCTGAATTGGACATTTATAGTTAGAAGTCGTTTTGAGAGTTAAATGGATTGTGGATAGAGTATCTACAAGATATCGCATCTGATTTAGGGGGTTTACACTGTTGGAGAAGCAAAAAACAACAGAGTAAAGATAGGCGTATTCTGTTATTTAACTCATTAGACATCATTAAATCTGGAAATCAAATCAGGAGATATAACTAAATTTTTTGATTATTTTGTTTTGATGTTGATTTAAAAAATTAGGGGCGCGTACCGCGGTGAGATTGCGGTTAGTCGCGTTGTTTTTTTTCTGGGAAGTCTTTGCATTTGTAGATGCGGAGTTGGCGTTGGGGTTCGAGACGGCATCGTTTGCGGGCGTTTCTACGCCTTAGCAGGGGTGCCAGTTGAAAAAAAGGGCACCTTGAGCAGAGGGTACTCATTTTGCTGGCTCCTATCGGGTCATCATTTTTCGGAAGACTGGAAGGGCTATGGCGATCATGACTAAGCCAAATGCTGTGAGGATTATGAGTTCGGTGGATATTTGAGATACACCTGCGCCTAGTACCATGACTTTACGTAGGGCATCGGCGGCGTATGTTAGCGGTAGGAAGTGGCTTATGGTTTGCATGAATGCGGGCATCTGTTGGATGGGGAAGAATACTCCGCTGAGGAACATCATTGGAAACATTAGGGTCATCATGAGCATTTGTGCGGTTTCTTGGTCTTTGGTGAATGAGGTTATGACTATGCCTAAGCCAACGAAGCTAAAGACACCTAGTAACAGCAAGGCAAACACGAGCAGTATGCTGCCTTGTATGGCGACTCCAAATATGCCAATTGCTAGTCCTAGGATTATGGCGCCTTGTATTAGGCCTCGGAGGGTTTGTGCGAGTGTTTTGCCTAGTAGTATAGAGAGACGGTTAACGGGTGCGACCATCATGCCGTCCATGGTGCCGAGTTCTTTTTCATGGGAAATTGCGACGGGTAAGCCGGTCATGACGCTCATCATAACAGTCATGGCCATGAGACCGGGTGCTATGAAGTCAAAGTAGCTGGGGTTGCCGGGGACTACGCCTTGGGATTGGACGGTTAGGGGTTTTACGACTGCTAAGGCTGAGGTTTGGTTTAGGTTGGGGTTCATCAGTAGTACGTTTTGTTGGGCCATTACGGTGGACATGCCGTCAAATACGCCTGAGAGAACTGCGTTGATGGTTGCTGATATTTGGGGGTTTGATTGGTCTGTTACGATGATTATGGTTCCCTGTTCGCCGTTTAGGATGGATTGGCTAAAGTTGCTTGGGATTACAATGCCTCCGCTGAGTTCGCCTCGTTGTACTAGATCGGTGACTTCTTCTAAGCTTGAGGCAGTAGTTAGGGTCATCATGCCTGTTTGGTCGTTGATGCTTTGCAGGGTGGTGAAGAAGGTTTGGCTGGGCAGGTATGAGTCGTTAAAGCCGGAGTCTTCGTTTACCATGGCGATTGGCATGTTGGTTAGACTTGCGCCGCCGGATGGATAGATAAAGCCGACCATAACCATCATGAATAGGGGCATCACAATGAGTAATACTAGGCCCATTCGGTTACGGAATAGTTCCATGAGGTCTTTCCATGCGATGCGCAGGCTGTGTTTTATGATTGTTTGTGCGGTCATGTTATCTCACCCTTGCTTGTGGCGCGCCAAATCGCCGATTGGTCATTGGGACTTTTTCTGCTACGCTGTCGCGGACGTCGTGTCCTGTGATATGGAGAAATACGTCTTCGAGTGTGGGTTGTAGGTTGGACATAGAGGTTATTTTGCCGCCGCGTTTGCGTACAAGATCGACTATTGTGTCAAAGGCGTCTTGGCCATGAACGATGATGCGTAGTTGGGCAGCAGTTTCTTGGGTTACGGAGTCTATGCAGTCCAGTGCTTTTATGGCGCTTAGCATATCGGGGGTTAGGTTTGCTATTTCGAGGTTTATTATCATGGTGTCTCCTCCAGAAATGATTTTTTTGAGGTTGGTTGAGGTGTCTAGGGCAATAATTTTTCCGTGATCCACAATGGCTATGCGATCGCAGAGCAGATCGGCATCAACCATCATGTGTGTGGTTAGAACTACGGTTGTGCCCTGTTCGTGGTTGAGTTTTTTTATAAATTCGCGGATTTCAACAGAGGATTGAGGATCTAAGCCCAGAGTAGGCTCGTCTAGGTAGAGTACTTGAGGCATGTTTAGAAGCGCGCGAATAACGTTCATTCGTTGACGCATACCTGTTGAAAAAGTGCCGACTTGGGCGTTTTTAAATTTAGTTAATTTGACAAGTTCGAGCAGTTCATCGATGCGTTTGTTTAGTGTGTCTTTGGGTATGTTAAAGAGGTTGCCAAAAAAGTAGAGATTTTCTCTAGCGGTTAGGCGGTTATAGATTATCATTTTTTCGCTGACTATGCCGATTAGTTTGCGGACCTGCATGTCATTTTTTACAGTATCATAGCCGCCAATGGTGGCGGTTCCCTTGGTGGGTTGAGATAGCGTACTTAACATGCGAAGCGTGGTGCTTTTGCCTGCACCGTTTGGACCCAGAAGACCAAAGATTTCTCCCTTTTTTACACTAAAAGATATATCATCAACTGCAGTAAATTTGCCAAATGTTTTGGTCAAATTCTTAACTTCAATTATATTGCTATTGTCCATGGGATACCCCCTTTGAATATTCTCGACAGCAATATATTGTGGCAAAATATAAAAGTTGCCTACCGATACTATATAATCGAACCGAAGTTGAAACTCGAACCCAAAAACGAAGACACCCAAAACTGGATCAAAGTAGCCCAAACAGGCTACATACGCATGGGCATCATCATCCTACTTAGCAAAAAACCCAGCCACGGCTACGAAATCATGAAAGAAATCGAAAACCGCACAAAAGGCCTCTGGGCACCCACCCCAGGAGGCGTCTACCCCATCCTGCGCGACCTCGAAAAAAGCGGATACATCAAAGGCGAATGGCACACACACAAAAACCGCCAACTCAAAATCTACAAAATAACCCCCTCAGGCGAAATCATACTCAAACAAGCCATCATAAAACAATCCGAAATCTTTAGCAACATGAGCAACCTCTTCACCGAATTTGCCCGCGACGTCCTAAACATCGAACCAGCAACACCCCCACTCAACATACCCTCACCCCTAAACGCCTTTCTCGAAGACAAAGACAAAAACAACGAAACCCTCCAAACCCTAGAAACCCACAGAAAACACCTCACAAAATCAATCAAAACAATGCGACAACGACTAACCGAAGTAAACCAAAAAATAGCAGAAATAAAAAAACAACAACCACCACCAGAAACCAAAGAACCTAACACAACAACACACCAAACCACCAGCCACAGTTAAGAACAAACACACCCAACAAACAAGCAAATCAACACCCACAATAGCCAACAACTACCACAACTGATAGTCAATTAATTGGTTATTTGCCACAATAACATGTGAAAGAAATTGCAGTACCGGTAACTATTTTTTCCGAAACATTAAATTCTATAGAATCCACTAAAGTATATGGCAGAGGCGAAGCGGGTATACGCAATAATTTTCCGCGGCGCATCAACTCAACTAGGAACCTTTTGACAAATAAAACTCGATACCCAGATCAATACAAAATACCCCCGCGTACAGCATACAGATTCTGCGCTTTAGCCACAAAATAGGTATAGAGGAAAGCATGTGATTGAGAGTATAAATTGGATGGCGGGTGGACCGCAGGGAAGCGGGGTTGATACTGCATCGACCATATTTGGCAAAGCCTGTGGATATGGAGGCATCTATGTTTATGGCAGACGCGAATACCACTCCAACATTAAAACGATGCATAGCTACTTTCATCAACGTCTCAGCAAACAGCCCATAGGAGCAAACATTGCAGATGTGGATTTACTGGCAGCTTTTGATGCTGAGACGGTGGTGCGTCATGTTAGCGAAATCGTGAATGAAGGCGGCTTAATCGTGGATTCACGCGACCTCTCAGTTAACACCCTACAAGACATCAAAACGTTTAGTGAGGAGTACAAAAAGCAAATTCGAGATTTTCAAAAGGAGATGGGTGTAGGCGAAACTATTAGCGATTATCTCAATTACGCTAAACAAAAAAGCATACAGGTTTATGCGGTACCATACATGGAACTGCTCAAAGAAATCGGAAAAAAACTCGGCATAGAAAAAATGGATATACTTTTCAAGATGATCAATGTCTTAGCTATCGGCGTGTCTTTTGCGCTGCTAAAGTATGATCGCAAACTTGTGGAAGACGCAATAAAGGCCACTTTCCATGAAAAAATCGTGGACATGAACATAGCAGCTCTAAATCATGCATACGATTACACCGAGAATACTTTTGATGTAAAAGGGTTCAAGTACAAACTGGAACAATACCCCATAATAAATGAACAACGTATTTTTTTGACTGGAAACCAAGCAGTTGCTATGGGTAAAGTGTTGGGTGGATGCAGAATGCAAACATACTATCCCATCACACCTGCAGCAGATGAGAGCGAATACATAGAAGCACATGAAATCCTAAAAACCAAAACGGGAAAACAAGAAGCAGTTATTGTGCTACAGACCGAGGATGAAATTGCCGCAGTAAACTCGGCCTCAGGGGCATGTCTGGCGGGTACAAGAGCCGCAACAAGCACCTCTGGGCCAGGGTTTTCATTGATGGTTGAGGGGTTAGGTTGGGCAGGCAACAACGAAGTACCTCTAGTTATTACCTACTATCAGCGTGGTGGTCCCTCAACAGGACAACCCACACGCAACAGCCAGCAAGATCTGCGCTTTGCAATACATGCCGCACATGGCGAATTTGCACGCATAATTGTGGCATCAGGCGACATTGAGGAATGCTTCTTTGACGCTGCGGAAGTTTTCAACTTGGCAGAAAAATATCAAATGCCAACCATCCATTTGATTGATAAGGGTATGGCAAACTCGTCACAAACCTATGCAACCTTTGATTATTCCAAAGTAAAAATTGATCGAGGCTCAATTGTAGGCGAAAAAGAAGTGGAAGGCAAAGACTACCAACGGTTTGAATTTAGTGAAAAGGGGATTTCGCCGCGGGCGTTTCTTGGAACCAAAAATGCCATTCAATGGTACAGCGGAGACGAACACAATGAGAGAGGCAACATAAACGAGGAGCCGCTCAATAGACGCAAAATGATGGATAAACGCATAGACAAACTCGAAGTTGTTAACAGCGAAGTACCGATGGAGTTTAGAGCAAAATTCTTTGGTGACAAAGACGCAGAGAATATTGTGGTGAGCTGGGGTTCAACCAAAGGTGCAATCATAGAAGCGCTCAACCAACTAAGAGAAGAAAACAAAAGTTTGGGTTATCTGCAGATACGGATGATTCATCCGTTTCCCTCTGCTTATATTAAACAGTGTTTGTTGGGTAAAAAACGCATTATCAATATTGAAAATAACCATATGGCACAGTTAGGCGGCATAATTGCGGAGCAAACCCAAATCCAACCCAGTCACTACATTCTCAAATATACGGGGCGTCCCATGATGACAACAGAGGTCTATGGGGCCATAGCAGCAGTTTTAGAAGATAGAGCGCCTAAGCGGCAGGTGTTGATGCTTGGTGCATAAACCATCTGAGTATAAGTCAGGGGTCTATGTGGATTGGTGTCCGGGTTGTGGAAATCATGGCATCGTATCAGCCTTGCAGATGGCACTATCTGAGTTATCAATAGAACCCCACCAACTAGTCATAGTTTCGGGGGTGGGTAATGCAGCTAAACTGCCCCACTTTGTCAAAGCCAATGGTGTACATACGCTTCATGGCCGGTTGTTGCCCTTTGCGATGGGTATAAAGATGGCCAATCCTGACCTGAAGGTAATTGGAGTTGGAGGAGATGGAGATGGGTTGGGTATTGGGGCCGGACATTTTGTCAATGCGGGACGACGAAATATCGATATGGTATATCTTCTCCACAATAACGGTGTATATGGTTTAACCAAAGGTCAGGCTTCACCTACCCTCAAACTGGGTTTGCAGACAAAAGCTCTGGCACAACCCAACATCAATGAGCGCCTTGTGGCGATTTCATTGGCAATTGCGTCGGGGTATACTTTTGCGGCGCGTTCTTATGCATTTGATTTAGGGCACCTAACACTACAGCGCTCATAGTAGTGTGAATTTTTTCTTACAGTGAGACTAAACGGCAGTGTTTTATCACATCTAGTATATCGCAGTCAGTATTTCCCGTATTTCCCAAAAGTATCCTTC
>JAIRQQ010000111.1 GCA_031256395.1 Nitrososphaerota archaeon | reverse complement strand
ATGGCCGGACATGTAAAGAAACGGTACTATCAAGGCCAAAAATACATGTCTCAAATCGAAAATCTTGCCTGCGATGCTGTTAAAAACCTGTTTCGCACAACATGGGCAGATGTTCGCCTAATCTCAGGCACCCACGCCAACACAGCTACATTTAAAGGCTTATCGTTAGCATCCAAAAACAACAAAATGATTGTAACTCCACTGAGTTGCGGTGCACACATAAGCCATGACTACACCGGATTGGCAGGCAGCATATTGGGCATAACTAACATAAACCATGTCTATGACATTAACGAATTCAATATTGACCCCGAAAAATCTGCATATGTAATCCGATCAACAAAACCAGGCATTGTCACCTTTGGTGGAAGTCTCTTTCTATTCCCACACCCCATAAAAGAACTCAAAGCAGTATGTGATGAAGTAGGAGCATACATCGCATACGACGCAGCACATGTCTTGGGTTTGATTGCAGGAGGACAATTTCAAGATCCACTCCGCGAAGGAGCAGATTTTATCACCTCATCAACACACAAAACCTTCCCAGGTCCACAAGGCGGGGTCATCATGGGCAACACAGACACCCCAGCAAAAGAAAAAGCGGTCCGCAAAATCCAATATGCCGTATTCCCACTTAGCGCATCTAGCACCCATCTAGGCAGACTTCCCGCTTTGGGCATAGCCTGCTTGGAAATGAAACTCTTTGGCCAAGCATTAGCCGCTCAAATCGTCAAAAACGCACAGACCGCAGGACAGTATCTCTACGAAAACGGCGTTAAAGTTGTTGCAGAACACAAAGGCTTCACAAAAAGCCATCAACTCGCCTTAGATGTCAGCAACTTTGGCGGAGGCAACAAAATCGCACAAGATCTCGAAGACGCCCACATCATCCTTAACAAAAACCTAATGCCCTACGATGATCAAAACAACAAAGAAAATCCCTCGGGCTTGCGCGTTGGTTTCCAAGATATCACCCGCCGCGGTTTTGGTGAGGGCGATGTAAAACACCTCTGTGATCTCATGCTCGATATCATAAAGGGCAAACGTACCCCAGAGGAAGTCAAAGTAGATGTTTTGGCGCTTAAAAAAGAGTTTTCCGGCGTCAAATATGGCTTCCAAACTGTAGAAGAAGCATTAAAGTACGTTCAAAAAAACTAGCCCCAAGCTTCTTTTCTTATTTAACCCAAGATATTGATTGTGCCGCTGGAATTGTTGAGGGCCAGACACATAACTTCTTTGCTGAGCAAGTTCACCAGCGCCTCAAAATCGCACAATACACTGAGCTCTATCGGTCTTTCAAGCAGAAATTACCCTGATTTTTGATTGTATTTTTATTTGCCTTTCAGGTTAGTTGAATTTTAGAACAAATTAAGTCCTTTGGCAGGCAGATCATAACTTTGTATATGAGGCAAGTTTTTGGGTCCCCAACAAGCTTAATTAGGGTATGTTTCAATGTCAGATTGAGAAACCATGTCTTTGACGCTAGATCCCCTTGCCATTCTTTTGGTTGGAGTTGCCATAGGGTTGGTGGTTTTGTTTTTTCTGTTACCAAGGTATGGTCCTCACTACACCTCAAAGTTGACGTGCCCGTGTTGTCGGAAATCGTTTAATTTTCACTGGATACCTGGAGCGACCATAGCCTCTTTGGTTCAGCGCAACTATCGGGTTCTAAAATGTCCCTATTGTCACAAAAAATCTACCTTTGATGTAGCAGCAACTCGGGTCCGCACTGCAAGAGCAAATAAATCTAAAGTCAAAGCATAATTCAGGGAATATTTTTTTAGAGAACTTTATTATCCACATCAACCATGACATTTCAATCAAGTTAATTAAAGGTGGATTTCCATGAAGGTACTGATAAACGATGGCTTAGAGAAAGAAGGGTTAGCTGTTTTCCAGCAAGCAGGCATAGAAACCGACACTAAAAAACGAGATGCAACTCAGTTGCTCTCAGAAATCGGTCAATTCGATGCTTTGGTTGTACGCAGCGCCACTAAAGTCACCCGGGAAATAATTGAAGCAGGCGCCAAAGGTAAGCTCAAAATCATCGGACGAGCAGGCGTAGGATATGACAACATTGATGCCGCCGCGGCATCTGAGTGTGGGGTGGTTGTCAAAATTGCACCTTATGGCAGTACCAATGCTGTGGCCGAATTGGCATTTGGCTTAATGTTAGCGCTTTCACGCAACATTCCCCAAGCACATTACTCGCTTAAAAATGGAGTTTGGATAAAAAAGAAACTCGAAGGCCGAGAACTGTCATTTAAAACTCTGGGATTGATAGGCTGTGGTCGAATAGGTCAAAAAGTTGCACGCATTGCCAAGCTGGGCTTTGACATGGAGATCATTGGGTATGATATTAATCCCTGTTTGGAGAGCGGGATTAAGTTCTTAACCAAAGAAGAGGTTCTAAAACAAGCTGACTATCTAAGTATCCACACTGGCGGCAAAGACATCATTATAGGCGCCAAAGAGCTGGCTTCTATGAAATCCAGCGCCTATATCATAAACACCAGCAGAGGCAATAACATTGACCAAACAGCACTCTATGATGCACTCAAAGACGATAAAATCGCGGGTTATGGCACTGATGTCTACAAAGAAGAACCCAAAGGCGAAGGTGACCCATTCACAGATAAACTCAAAGAACTGGGAAATGTTGTGCTAAGTAGCCATCTGGGTGCATCCACTGTTGAGGCCCAGCGCGACACCTCCACAGAGATCGCCAAAGTTCTCTCTAGCTATTTACTGGGTGGTGACTTTACCAATGCTGTTAATGCAGGCGAATCGATAGATGTTGAGGAAAAAGAGGTCTTCACGCTTTTCATACACCACAAAGATGTCCCCGGAGTCTTTGCCAACATCGACAAGGTCTTAGCGGATAACAATATCAACATACGCGCCAACTATAGCCGCCAAATCAGCACCGGATATGCCATCTCAGTCTATGTAATACACCACAAAGTGACACCTGAAATCATAACTGCCCTCAAAGCCATTCCCAACATTTCCAACATCAAAACCTAATCTCTTTTTGAGCATACAAGCTATTAACATCATCTTTCTTTTTATTGTCTATGCGACTTGGGGTACTGTTTTCAGGCGGCAAAGATTCAACTTTGGCTCTGCACATGGTAGCAGAAAAAAAAGAAACCATAGCTTGTCTAATCACGCTTAGCTCCAAAAACAAAGAAAGCTACATGTTCCACACCCCCAACATCGAGATGACCACCCTTCAAGCAAAAGCTTTGGAGCTACCTTTGATTTCCACGCCCACAGAGGGCAAAAAAGAGACCGAGCTCATCGATTTGGAATGCGCCATAACAGAAGCAAAAAAGCAATTCAACATTGAAGGTATAGTCACAGGCACCGTAGAATCAACCTATCAAACCACCCGCATTCAACGTATCTGCGACAAACTCAACCTCCACCAGGTCAATCCCCTTTGGAAATACAACCAAAAAGCACTCCTCGAAGTGCTCATAGCAAAAAAATTCCAAGTTATCATCTCAGGAGTCTTTGCCTATCCCCTTGACAATACCTGGCTAGGTAAACAACTTAACCCAACCATGATTGCCCAACTAGTAGAGCTACAAAACAAATACGGCATCAACCCCGCAGGAGAAGGCGGAGAAATCGAAACAACCGTTCTTGATGCGCCCCTGTTTAAACAAAAAATCAAAATCACCAAAGTTACAACTGAGTGGCAGGGAAGCTCAGGCATATACAACATAAAAACAGCCCACCTAACACCAAAATAACACACACGCACAACAAGCTTGAGACATACAAACCAACCAACCCCACCCAAAACCACGGGTTCAACTACTATTAAACAAAACAGAACCGCATCTAATAGAACCTTTGTTAGCTAAGCAACATATGGGCGGCTAGCGAGAAAAGTTAAAAGTCCAAAAATCTATCTTTTATTGAGTTTTTAGAAGAGTTTTTGCAGGAGGATTTTGATTGGTAAACAAGCGCCCAGTGGAGAAATTAAGAAACACCTGTGACGCTAACTTGATGCAGTGTGGATCCACCCAAGACCTCACACCTCTCACAGAAATCATTGGACAGGATCGCGCAGTTCGAGCCCTAAAATTTGGGTTAGGCATCAAAAACCATGGGTTTAACATGTATGTGGCGGGTTATCCGGGAACGGGGAAAAAAACTGCGGTGAAAAATTTTGTGGAAGCCCAAGCCAAAGTGCAGCCTGTGCCCTCGGATTGGCTCTATGTTAACAATTTTGGTAATCAATATGAACCTAAAACAATTGAGTTGCCCCCGGGCAAAGGTAGAGAATTTCGGGAGCATATGAAAAATTTTATTGAAAACATCAAAACGGCGTTGCCCAAAGCCTTTGAAAGTGAAGACTATGTTGCTAAACGTGAAGCCACCCTGCGGGGAATTGAGAACAAACGCAAACAGTTAATTGATCAGTTAACTGCTAAAGCCCAAAGTGAAGGGTTTGTGATTCAAACCACCCCCATGGGTCTGCTTCTCATACCGGTTCTAGATGGCAAACCGCTTAGTGAAGAAGAGATGTTATCGCTTCCGCAGGACATTAAAACAAAACTGTCCGAGAAGCGAGAAAAACTTGAAAAAGAATTTAGCTACACCATGCGCCAACTCATTGATATGGAACGCCAAATCCACGATACGCTAAAGAAGCTCAACAAAGAAGTGGCGCTCTATGCTATAGGTAATCAGTTGCAAAGTATTCGTGAGAAATATCAAGCAGTACCTGAAGCAACGAATTATCTCAAAACAGTTGAAAATGACATTTTAGATAATCTTCAGCAGTTTGCCCAAAGAAACAATGAAGCCCAACAACAATTGCCCTTTTCGATGCCCTGGATGCGCGAGGATCCCTATAAGAAATATGAGGTTAACCTCATCATTGATAACTCTGAAACCAAAGGTGCACCCGTGGTTATGGAAACCAACCCCACCTATCATAACCTGCTGGGTAGAACCGAAAAAGAAGCCCAGTTTGGCGCTCTGACCACTGATTTTAGCATGATACGAGGCGGCAGCATTCATAGAGCCAATGGCGGTTATCTGATTATCTCTGTTGAAGAACTGCTCCGTAATCCCTTTAGTTACGACGGTTTAAAACGTAACCTCAAAGATGGACATATAATCATCGAGGAGCCTGAGGAGCGCTATGGTTTTTTGAGTGTAAAAACCATCAAACCTCAACCGATCCCCCTCACAACCAAAATAATTCTCATAGGTGATCCAAATATCTATCAGTTAATGTTTAATCTTGATCCGGATTTTCGAGAACTCTTCAAGGTCAAAGCAGAATTTGACACCACTATGCCTCGCACCGATGAGAAAGTCAAAGCATATGCTACTTTTGTCTGCACGCTCTGTGATCGGGAACATTTAAAGCACCTTGATAGCGGCGGTTTAGCCAAAATTGTTGAATACAGCTCGCGGGTCGTTGAAGATCAACAAAAACTCTCCACCCAGTTCTCGGTTATAGCCGATGTTGTGCGTGAATCTAATTTTTATGCCTCGGAGGACAACTCGGAGTTTATAACGGCGCAACATGTCAAAAGAGCTATTGAAGAAAAAATTTTCCGTAACAAGCTTATGCAAGAAAAAATTCATGAGATGATTACCCGGGGCTTCTTTCTCATCGATACTGCTGAGCAAAAAGCAGGGCAGGTTAATGGTTTATCGGTGATGAGTTTGGGTGATTTTGCTTTTGGCGTACCCTCACGTGTTACTGCTAGTATTGGTTTGGGCCGTGAAGGGGTGATGGATATTGAGCGGGAGGCCAAGATGGGGGGACCTATTCACACTAAGGGAGTTTTGATTTTAAGTGGTTATCTTAGCGATAGATATGCTCGAGACAAACCGCTTAGTCTTAGTGCGCGATTGGTGTTTGAGCAGAGTTATTCGGGTGTGGAAGGTGATAGTGCCTCAAGCACGGAGCTCTATGGTCTTCTATCGGCGCTTAGCGGGATTCCAATTAGGCAAAACATAGCGGTTACGGGTTCGGTAAATCAAAAAGGAGAGGTGCAGGCTATTGGGGGTGTTAATGAGAAAATTGAGGGGTTCTATGAAATCTGTAAAGCCAAAGGCTTAACTGGGGATCAGGCGGTGATGATCCCTGAGAGTAATGTGCAGAATCTGATGTTAAGAGAGGAAGTTGTGGATGCGGTAAAGGAGGATAAATTTAGCATCTATGCGGTTAAAACTATCGATGAGGGTATTGAGATCTTAACGGGTAAAAAGGCGGGGCAACAACAATCAGATGGAACCTCTGAAAAAGATACCGTCAACTATTTGGTGGATAAAGCGCTACAAATAATGGCTGATAAACTCAGAGAATACCCCCTCTCCAGTGAGACTAAACCTCGAAGAACAGAGGATAGCGCAACATACTGATAGAGAGGTTTCGTTTAGCGGTTAGCGGAAGCTTATTTGGGGGTGATTGGTTGGTTTGGAGATTTGTCTTTTTAGAAGATTGTTAGCAGACGGGGTAACGGTTTAGAAATGTTACAAAAAAAGAAAAGATAGGGGAAGTTATTTTGTTGGTTTGTTGGTTTGTTTATGGACGTTTTCTTAGCAACAGAACAATTGTAGCAATGCCGACTAGAAGGATCGCAATGATGATACCGATGACAGAGGGGATAAAGTATGTATCAGTTATTGATGGAGGTGCTTCGGTTGGTGCTGGAGTTACTTTTTCATCCATTACGTTGAATGCGGTTGTTGCTCTAGAAGGCCAATAGCCATTAGTGCCTTGGAAGACTGCTGTGACAGCAAATGAACCTGCAATGTCTGGTTGCCAAATTAGACTGAATGCGCCTGTAGAATCAGTGGTTGCTGTACCAATCGCACGGTAGTTATTGTTTGAGTCAACTGCATATATCGTCACATCAACGCCAGCAAAGTCAGCAGGCAAAGGTTTGTTTTGATATAGATAACCCATCCAATCAGCCATACACTCATCAGATGCAACACCAACGCCTTTTGCAAAGCGTGCTAGCATTTCATCTTGCTTTGTTCCGCTTGAAACATCATAGACAGTACCGCGAATTACAACTGGCTGTCCGAATTCTGCAGACAAATCAGGTGCAGTCACAGTCAAAGATGTTGGACCACGACCAACGGTGTAGACTTGATTGTCATAACCGTTAAAGTAGGTACAATAGCCATCAGCCATAGCAAACGGAAGAACTGTAAAGGTGCCTGTGTAGTCAGAGATTGTCCAAAGTTCTTCACCTGTAGTTGCATTGATACCGCGCATAAAGTTACCCTTTGGAATAGGTGTAGTAATTGTGTGCTGAGTTGCTGCAATGTAGACAACATCATCACCTACGCCCATTATGAACCCTGGATAGTAACCTGGCGCCTGCACACCGCTTTGGGTGCTGTTACCGGGGCCACCATTGCCATAAGTCCAGAGCAACTTACCATCAGTTTCATTGTAGCAGTAGAGTAGACCACCAAAGTTAAGACTGTAGAGTCTGCCATAAGCACTTTGAGCAGCCACATATGGATAAGATGGGTTGCCGAAGTAGTCTAATGTTGTTTGACCCTCAGTTGTCCAGAGTTGTTTGCCAGTTTTCATGCTGTAGCCAACGAATTGTGTTGTTTCTTTAATGCCTTCCATGAAGACGTTTGCAACTGGATCAGATCCTGCCCATGTAATGGTTTTATCCTGTGGAGAGCTGTATGTTGGGCTTGTCCAGAGGATTTGGCCAAATCTGGTGCTTTCTCTGTTAAGGTCAATAGCGAAGTAGGTCCATTCGGTTTTAATTATGTTGCCGTCTGCGTCTGTTGCGCCGGTTAGTGATGGATAGCTGCCCATTCTGCAGATCATGATGTCGTCATAGTATGCTGCAACTACTGTGAATGAGTTGTATTTTGCGTCGTTTCTCCATGAGATGGATTGGTTTTGTGTTGTTGTGTCTAGCCAGTTATAGCGTCTGCCAGTGTTTGCTGCGACTATACCGTTAACTGCGTTGATTTGTGGTGTGTTTTGTGTGTCACCTGCGTGATAACCAACACCGTTCCACATCAAAGTGGAGTTCCACATACACAAGTAGTAGTCTGGATTTGTGTTTGTGCCGTTGTTGAAGAAGGTGTATCTTATGTGTTCACCGTTTGGTCCTTGAACAAGTGTGCCGCCTGGGACGCCTGTGACGTTGAACATTCGATAACCCGTGTATGCATCAAAGACTTGTGCCCAGTTTGCTGTGGCGACAATTGGTGGGAATACACCGTGTTGGTTTGCGTCTTGTACGTCGCGCATGTTAGCAAATGATAGTTGTGGCATTGTTGGGTTTCTCCAGCGCTCTTTACCAGTGGCTATGTCAACACAGACTGTATCGCCGCCAGTTGCACTTGCAAAGTTAAGTGGTTCTTTGTAAATCAACATCCCTGCTACGATGATGGGGTTTTGGAATCTGTTAATGTAAGCTGAGCCTTCAAAGAAGGTTTGACCTTCGACTTCATAGTTATCGCCGCCTACAACACCACCAGACTGAACAGGTTTAGTCCACATAACGTGGCTAGTCTTAGAACCGACTGCGTCACCAGGATATCTTTGAATCGCTGATTGGCCGCCTGTGCCAGAGATGACACCATAGCCAGTATTGGAGTTAACAGGTGCTCCTGTGCCTAGCCAGTTAGAAGATAACTTGAACCAGCCAGGGTTTTCGCCATAGATTGGACGTGTCCAGTATTCATTTGGGAAATCATAGCTGCCTGGGAAAGTTGGGATTAGGTCTTCTTGAGCATAGAATGAACATGTTGCAGTGCTGGCCAGATAGATGTCGCCAAGGTTGGCTGAGTTGGCGCCTGTGTCCTCAGTAGTGATGGTCATGCCGCCGAATGTGAATGTAAGGTTGTATTGGCCGACTTTTTCGGGGGTGATTCTGAACATTTGACAGCCGGTTGTGTCATCGACTATATCCCAGTGAAGAGTTTCGACTTTACCGTCAGGATCGGTGATCCATACGGTATAGTTGCGGAACCTGTACTGGTTGTTCATGGATGCGCCGGGAAGTGGTGCATTGCCAAGGAATGCATAGCCCATAGCTGATTGTCCTACGCCTATGACTTCAGGCTGGACAGTGATTTTAGCATATGATGTTATTTGCCATGCTGGCGTGTGTGCTTCGTTAGTTGCTAATAGTGGCATTACTATGATTAGAAGCAATGCCGCTGTTAGCGTTAACAATAGTTTATTTTTTTGTGTTTTCATAGTTCTCTCATCATATTTTTTTTAGAAACTAGCCGCAGTTCAACCATATAAAACCATGTCAGAAGTCGACATACTGACAGACAAAAGACCAATAACTACAAAAACAAAACCCCCATAAAACACAAAAAAACACCACAATTCACACAAAAAAAACAACAAACCCCAAAAAAAACAGAAAAACAAACCCCAAGCGATTTGAGAAAATAGTGAAAAAACCAAACACACCCAACCCCCGGTTAAAACTAATTTCAACATCAAAAACTAATGAGAATTAATACAGTCATCTGTAAAGTTAAGACAAAAATATGACGAATTCAAAACTATAAAACGAAAGCTTAAATCTTTTGAATCATAACATTAAAAGGATAACTATGAGAAGCAAAATCAACGTACTCTTGTTATGCATAGGAGCTACATTGATTTTGAGTTCACTCACAAATTATAAGACAACACAAGCAGAGATTACACCAACCAAACACCCCACACCAACACTCTTATCTGACACATACAAAGATCGCGCCTACACCGTACCTGTAACCACATCCACCAACCCATTCACAGAAAAAACAACAGAAAACCCCGCATACCACATAGAAAACATGAGACTAACAATGACAAATTATAACAAAAATAATGCAGACAGACACTACACCTACGCAATTCGCACAAAAGGCACCTCAAATGAAGTGACCCCAAACAAAACAAACAACAGTCACATAAACGAGACCATAAAGACTAATCCCACATCAACAACCCAATCAGTTACCTCTAGAAACAACAGCATCAAAGTCCCTCCAGAAGGCCAAATGGATTTCCAAGTAAAAATATACGAAAAAATAAACAGTTATTATCCACCATCTGATGGTTGGCCATCACGTTGGATAGAAACTTTAACTGCTTAAGTGATTGGAACAATATAAGAACAATCAACATCAAACAAGACTTAAACAATGAAACACCAAAACAACCAGCCCACGCCAAACTCAACCTCACCCAATCAACAACCAACCACCATCATCATAGCAGAACTAACCTCGAGGGAATTTATTTTAACGGTTACTTTATGCGCTACAATAGTTCTGCTGATTGTTGCACTTTTGTATAAAAAAGAGAACTGCCAAAGGGCAAAAATTATGAGGTTGCTTGATCCTCAGAGGAACTGTTGTCTTCTTTTTGGGACTCATCTATCTCTTGCATTGCTTGTTTTTCTTCATCAACCTCTTTTTGTGCTCGTTCGAGTGCATCCTCTTTAATAGCGGCACCAAAGATCTTTCGCAGATCTCGTTTCATTGTTGAGGTATCTTGTGTTAATCCAAAATAATCAGCAAAGTAATCAGTAGTTTTAAGGGCCAACGATCGCCCACTGCGCTCCGTTATAATTAACCCCATATCCTTCAGTATCTTGATATGGCCATAGGCGTGTTGTCCGCGGACTTGGATGACTCTTTTTTGGGTTATGGGTTGACGATAAGCGATGTAGGAGAGGGTTTTTAGGGGACCTGAGGAGAGCAAAGGACGATTAACTAAACGCTTTATCAGAGGAGTGAATTCTGCTTTGACTTGCAGTACGTATCGTTCATCTTTGAGTGCTAATATCTCAAGGGGACTGTTTCGGGCTTTGTACTGTTCCATGAGAATTTGTGCATAACTTATGACCCGCTTTTTGCTGCGTGTACCCACAGCTTGGCATAGCTCATTTATGTCTAAGGGGCGTCCGGCAACATAGAGGGCTGCTTCGAGCAGGTTTAGGGTTTGTGTCCGACGTTGCTCAGTGTCTATGGCGGGTTCGGTGTTTTCAGCTAGAGCCGTTGGGGTTGTTTCTGATGTGGGGGTAATCTCGGATGTAATTGTTTCTTGGATCTCTGGATCGGTCCCAGATGTAACTGTTTCTTGGATCTCTGGATCGGTTGGGTTAGTAGTTGGGTTTTCTTTAACGGGTTGGTCGTTCAGGTTTTCCAATGTTTAATTTCCCCACTGCTATGTAGAGTTCTTCGGTTTCCTCGTTTTGCCACAGGCTGACTAGACCGTCTTGGGCGAGGAAGAGTAGATAGATAAACATTCTCAGGGCTTCGATTCGGGTTGCGCCCTTGGAGAGTGTGGTGAAGTCGATGATGCCCTGTCCGCCGGTGCGTTCCACAAGAATCGCGTAGAGTTGGTCTACTTGCATTTCGAGTTCGGCGATGAATCTGTCGAATTTTGGTAACAAATCTGTAACGGCGGGTAGAACGGGGTGTTGTTCTATTGCTGGGCGTAGACTGAGGAGTTTTTCGCCTTTTAAGACGTCGTCGAGAACTTCGAGCAGGTGTTGGA
>JAIRQQ010000024.1 GCA_031256395.1 Nitrososphaerota archaeon | reverse complement strand
TGCTTCTCGAAAATCTACACTATACGTCATAACAACACAATAGCATAACGCAAAATTTAAACTAGTCTGCTATAACTTCATCTCTGAGCTGTTGTTCAGTTTGGACGGGAAAAGTAACATCATATGCTGAAACCAAGGGGGAAACGTCATTGAATGTTGAGATATACACAAAAGATGAAAAAAACACTATCACAAGCATCAAAGAAGCAAGTGTGAAAAATGTTTTTTTACGTTTGAGTTTTCGTAAATGTGTTTTGGGGTTGTTATTTGTGCAGGTGTTTAGGTTTAGGGTTTTGTTTAGTTTTTGGTTAAACATGGTCTCTCACGTTAAGTTCTGGGTGATTTTGATTTAATGCTAAGTATGCGAACAAAGTGTTCAGCAGTTAGATAGCCAAAAATAGAGCAAAAAATAAGACAGGGGTTAGTTTTTGGCAGAGTGAAATAGTTGCTTAAAATTAAAGAGTGGACGTTTGATTTTGGGTTTAGCGCAATATATTTCATGTTAACGTACACCAGATAGTTTTAAGGTATAATCATTATAATACAAATAAACATTCCGCAAATCTCATTTCTAATATAAAAATACTTAAAACAATATTACTGAATCAGTGTTGAACCACTCATGAATCATCAATAAATTAAAAAATGCAACAGCAAAAATACTAAACACAATACAAAGACAAAACCAACACCCACATAGCTACACAAACAACAACCCAAAAACCCAGATATAGACTTAAAGAGGGCCGGGGCCGAGATTTGAACTCGGGCGAAAGGCTCCACAGGCCTGTATGCTACCAAGCTACATCACCCCGGCCACATTTCCAGCTTCCCGCGATTTGGTAAAAGCCGACTTCGCCTAATTTAGCAGCTTCTCCAATGGTATAAACAACTCTGATAATAAACTTGTCGTCTAAGACACTTTAGAATAATCGTTTACCCAACTGCAGACAGAGTGCGGTGTTCACCACAGACCTATGATCTAAGAATTGTTGAACCAACAGTATATCCTCAGTTTAGTAATATAGCAAGGCAACTTTCCAATGTCGCAATGAGCAAATAATTCTAGCTTGCAACCAACCTACAAATTTAACTCACCATCAGCTCCACCAAGCACTTTATTATACGGCATACCTTGCTATCAAGAGAGGTTTGGTTATGGAACTTGATGTTTGTATTAAGGGTCGAAGAAGTGTACGTGAATACACTCAAGAACCGATCGCTAAAGAGCAAATAGAAACCATCTTAGAGGCTGGTACTTGGGCGCCTACTGGAATGAATCGTCAACCTTGGAGATTTATAGTAATTGAAAATAAACAGCTCATCAAGTTGGTTTCAGACGAAACCAAAGAACTGGTTAAACAAGTTCTACCCCATTTTGCTACACAATTCAACACTGACCAAGACGTCATATGCTATGATGCCCCCATGTTAATTTTGATATGCAGTGAAAAGGATCCTCAGTGGACACAGATAAATCTGCTTGATTGCGCTTTAGCGGCTCAAAATATGTTCCTCAAAGCCTACGAGTTAGGACTTGGAACGTGTTATATGGGGTTTGTATCGTCTCTAAACAGCAATCCAGCGTTTTTACGTAAACTTGGCATACCGGAAAACTATAACATACAAGTGCCCTTCATTATCGGACATCCCAAAACTACGCAAGGCAACGCCGCAAGACAGAAACCCAACATTTACAAATGGATCAAATAACCCTTTCCCATTTTTGATTTTTAGTTTCAATGAAATCTGCGCTATTAGTGTGCGCAGGGGTCATCACTACAACGCATACAACAAATACAAAAGACAGCCACCAGCATAATTTACCAAATATATCATTCCATTAAAACTAAAACAGCCCACAGTCACAACACAGAGACACAAAATTACACCGCATACCCTCCAAGCAACAGTACCGTATCAAAATAGACATCTTATTTGTCATAGACCTTTTTACGGAGTTCTACAGTTTGGATAATGATAATGTTTTCTGAGACACGGTAGATAACTCGATACTTACCTATGCGCAGAGACATAGATTTACTTAAGCGACCAGTTAGATGTTTACCTGCAAACGGAGTATTTTCTAAAAAATCTAACTCGCGCATAATCCTAATTTTTGTTTGTTTATCGAGTTTGTTTAGTTGCTTGACAAACTCAGGGTTATACTGGAATTCAAAGGTCTTCTTCATCAAGGCCCAATTCTTTTAGCGCTTCTTTACGACTGTATAAACGGTTTTGCTCAATCTCTTTTTCACTGACCTCTATACTTTGCATCAGTTCTCGATCACTTAGAATCTCTAAGGTCTCCTCTAACTCTTCCACTCGCAAACGCAATTTTGGAATTTCTTCAGTTAACATTTTTAGCTTTGCTTTATCTTCAACTGTAAAAACAGTCGCTGTCACTTTGAGCCACCACAATAAACTATACCGCGGGAGCTATTAATTTTATTATTAAAAATGCACCTTTTGTTGTTGTCTGGAAACAGCATTATTTTTCAAGCTATACGCCCACATTAACTTTGGGTGCCTTGTGAAAGTTTGAAAAGTTAGATTTTAAAAAATAGGTTATGGCTGACAACAAAATGCGCTAAAATACATCACCGGCCGCACGATAGACCACCATATTGGCAACATATCGAGCTATTCGCTTTCGCGAAAGCCAACACAACATTACCAACCAGTTCAAGTCAACGTCCTAACTGTTAGCTTCCTCAAGGGTTGTAAAAACCTTAATTATAAAGTTGTCCTCTGATAAGCCAACTATCACGTGTGTGTTGATATAGCCTTAAATGTCCAACCACTTAATTTAAGCAGGCTTGACCCAGCATGGAGCCAACAAAAAAACCTCTACAATCCAAAGTAAGTATAGCAATCTTGATTGCCGGGTTAGCCGCGTTTATCCTCTATTTTATATTTTTCATCGATCCCCAACAAGTCGCCCAAAGCTTATCCCAAACTGATCTCACCATATACTCTGCAGCCTTTGTTGCATACATGCTCTTCACAGTCTGCTCGGCAATGGTTTGGCGCAGTTTACTATCAAGTCTAGCGGTAAAAATCACTACACGTAAAGCCTTTCTCTATACCTGGACAGGACTATTTTTTGAAGCCACGATTCCTCAGCTGGGATGGTCTGCAGAGGTATCGAAAACCTATCTTTTAACCAAAGACTCAAACATCCCAGCCGGCAAAGTCGGAGCTTCAGTGGTTGGCCAAAAAATCTTGGGCATGACCATAACAATTACCGCATTAAGTATAGGTTTGGGATTGTTACTCTTTAGATACTCGCTAAACCTAACAGCAGCCCTGTTAATAGGAATCGTTTTGGGTCTCTCAATTTTAACTTTAGCGGTTGTTTACTATATCAGTTTTAAACCCACAGCCACCAAAACGCTTCTGCATCTAGCAATAAAGATAGGCCAATTTTTTCGCAAAAGCTGGAATCCGCAAAATTTTCAAGCTAAAGCGGAAGAACTGCTCAAGGGGTTTCATATAAACATCGCACAGCTAAAAGCAAACCCCAAAGCGCTAATAGCTCCCGCGGTTTATGGAGTTGCAGGATTTATCTTTGAGGTCTCAGTTCTTTTTATAACATTTGCAGCCCTAGGACAGCCAGTACCAGTCGATGTGGTATTAATTGTTTTTACCCTAACAGGTACACTCCAAACTATTGGGCCGCTATTTTTCCCCGAGTTAGTTATGACTCTAACGCTAACAGCGCTATTTGGAGACCCCGCTGTAGCATTCTCAGCCACTTTGCTAAGCAGAGTTGTTAACCTATGGTTCCGTCTTGCAGTATCCTGCGGTGCTCTGCAGTTAGCAGGAATTAAAATCATACAGCAAACTCCATCAAATAACAAGCAACCAATAGTTGAAGTTAAACAAAACTAACAACAACAATAACCCAGCCAGCCCACGAATTGAACAATGTTCTAGAAAGATTTTAAAGCAAATCTACCTATGAGATATGCAGGAATTATTATGCCTACAGCGTTTGTGTTGATAAATACCGAGATAGGCTCCGAGTCAGACGTTTTAAGAGAGCTCAAAAAAGTCGAAGGCGCCGAAGAATCCTCAGCGGTATATGGAGTTTATGATATCGTAGCCAGAGTCAAAGCAGACACGATGGATAAACTCAAAGAAATCGTCACTTGGCGCATCCGAAGACTCGACAAAGTCCGCTCAACGTTAACCATGATAGTCGTAGAAGATAAAAAATAAACAACTTAATCCCCACAATTTTACAATCAGCCAATATATAGCCCAACAAGGCCACAAGCAACATAGTAAAATAGCAATTAAGTCACGCAACAATCAAGCTCAATCCAGAATAGGTCCATCGTCTGAGCAGTCATAACCCGTTTGTTAGCAGTTATCGGTGTGATTGTGTGGATGCTGTCACATAATTTTAAATTTTTTTGAAGCGCTAATTGAGGTTTGTGTGTCTAGATAAAGTGAAAATAGCAACAGACACAAAAACACTACAACTTATTCGGTTCGCAAGGAGCAAACACTATATGCACTTAACAAAAAACGCCTCCTAGCAACCGGTCTAAGCAAGATGGAGAAAAAAATATGACAACGGCTTATATTCTTTTAAATACTGAAATTGGAGCAAAAAATCAGGTTCTAAAAGAGCTACGAGATATTGAGGGTATTGAGGAAGCCTATGATCTCTGGGGAGTCTATGATATTTTGGCAAACGTAAAAGCAGAAAACACAGAGAAACTCAAACATATCATAACCAACCGTATTGAGAAAATCGGTCAAATCAACTCCAAGCTAACCATGATAATCACCGAGCAAACCTCACCACAAAAACACCAGCTAACATTTGAACCGATGCCACTAATCGATCAGTAAACAACAGATAGTTGGTAATATTTTTTACTTGCCCCGCTTGTTTCTAAGCGGAGCCGCACCCCTTGACTACACCACAGACTATGCACATAGGCTTAGACGATACAGACTCAACCAAAGGCGGGTGTACCACCTACCTCACCGCACTTCTTATTGAAGAACTCAAAAAATTCAAGGTAGCTTTTTTGGATTATCCTCTACTGATTCGGCTTAACCCCAATGTACCTTGGAAAACCCGCGGCAACGGCGCGCTCTGTCTAAGATTTAACTACAACCCCAAATTTAGAGAGGATATCAAAAAAATTGCTACCCAGCTCTGGGAAGAGCACTCCGCAATCGATCAAAAAGGAACCGATCCAGGCATTGTCTTTTTTAATTCAGCCGCAATACCTGAGGAATTAAAAGAGTTTACAAAAAAAGCGCAAACAACCATTGTGACCCAAAAAGAAACCCAAACCCTCATCGAAAAAATTGGCGCCGAAGCTCAGGGCTTTAACAGCGGGCGAGGCATCATTGGCGCATTAGCAGCCATTGGAGAAACCCTCCAAAACAAAGACCACACATATGAATTAATCACCTATCGTATAAAGCAAAATTGGGGAACCAAACGCCAAATAGATCAAAGCTCCATCTTTGAGATGGACAAAGCCACAACACCCTATACATTCAACAATATTGACCCAGAGAAAGGCAGAGTTATCATCACCCCAAGAGGACCCGACCCGATTCTCTTTGGCATCCGAGGCGAATCACCCCAAATTCTACAAACCGCGCTCAACCTCGTTAAACCCCAAGAACCCATAGAGCGCTGGGTTATTTTTAAAAGTAACCAAGGCACCGATGCTCACCTAAACCCCGCCACATCTCTGGCTAAATTAGTACCCTATTGTTCGGTTATTGCCAAGGGTACCGTTGCCCAAGCCCCCCGTATCATCCCTCGGCGTCATGTCATTTTTTCAATCACCGATGGCACTACCGAGGTAGACTGTGCAGCCTATGAACCCACAGGAACTCTGCGCAAAACCGCCTGGGAACTCAGAACAGGCGATACGGTTGAGGTCTATGGAGCAGTACATAAAGCCACATCCAACCGCCCCCTAACTATCAATCTTGAAAAAATCAAGGTGCTCACACTCCAAAAACAAATCCAGACCCAAAATCCTCTCTGTTCTAGCTGTAAAAAACGGCTCAAATCCATGGGTAAAAATCAGGGTTTTCGATGCGAAAAATGCAACACACGATTCCCAGACCTCAAAAAACAAGAAACCAATCTACCACGCACCCTCACACCGGGACTATATATAACCTCTACACGCTCACAAAGACACCTAACCAAACCACTTAGACGCTACGGCCAAGAAAAAAACACAAATGAACACATAGATATGGTTGAATGCTGGAGTGCTATGAACGCAGTTGAGTAAATTTTTGTTTTATATTTAACTCTTGGTTTAAAAGGAGCAAACCAAGTAAAACCAAAAGTAAACCAACAACCAAAAAAAGAAGCAGATAAGAAACACCCAGATATTGGTCCATAAGAGTCCAGAGGCTTCTAAAGATAAGCACAGAAGCTATGATAACTAGAAATTCGCCGAGTAGAACCTTGGCTAAACGCATAACATAGCTATAGCGACCAGCTATAAATTTTTTAAGCTCTAAACAAGACACCAATCCAAAAACAAACCACACACAACTTCTAAACAGAAAAACACATATCGCAAAGAGATGGGAAATTGTGCAGACAAAGTTGATTATGTTGACTCTTTAGCTAAGGCTTTAAATCCGTGAAGCCCATAAACCCCTTCGCAACTAACAGTATATGCAAGAAGGCTGGCTTTATGGTTGGAAAAACGTTTACTGCAGAAGCGTATCAGCTTCCGTTCTTTAAGCAAGAAGGTTTTATCAGAAAACAGTGCCCCAAATGTAGTGAATACTTCTGGACACAAAATCAGAGTCAAGAAACCTGTGGCGAAGCGGGCAGCGATGAGTGTGGATGCTACAGTTTCTTGGGCAATCCAGCTACAAAACGCAAGTTTACACTTCCCGAAATGCGCGAAGCGTTTTTGTCGTTTTTTGAGAAAAATGGACATACACGCATAAAGCCCTATCCAGTTGTGGCACGCTGGCGCAAAGACATCTATCTCACTCATGCAAGCATTATCGATTTTCAGCCCTATGTTACTGAGGGTATTGCGCCGCCGCCTGCAAATCCACTGGTAATTTCTCAGCCCTCTATTCGATTAACCGATATCTCTAACACCGGTCCAACTTTTGGGCGGCATCTAACCATTTTTGAGATGGGCGGCGCACATGCCTTCAATACCGCAGATAAAGAAATCTATTGGAAAGATGACACTGTGTGGTTCCATCAACGCTTCGCAACCGAGGTGTTGGGCATCCCCTCAGATGAGATTATCTACAAAGAAGGAGTTTGGGAAGGAGGCGGCAACGCAGGGCCCGATGTGGAGTGCATTGTTCGCGGCCTTGAAGTGGGCACCTTGGTGTTTATGCAATACAAAGTGATGGGTGATGAATTTATCGAGCTACCCATACGCACCGTTGATACAGGATATGGTATTGATCGCTTTACTTGGATTAGCCAAGGTGTACCAAGTCTATTCCAAGCAATTTATGGCAGCCTCCACGACAAAGTGCTCTCTATGGCAGGCATAACTAATTTAGATAACGATTTTCTGCTGCGCGTGGGCAAATACTCAGGTTTAGTCAGTGTGGATAAACGGGCTAATCGGATGGTTGCACGCAAACGCGTCAGCGAACTCACAGGCATTGACCTAGCAACCCTAGAGAAACAATTAGTACCCATTGAAAATGCATGGGCAGTGCTGGACCATACCAAAACACTGAGTTTTATGCTCTCGGAGGGTGTGGTGCCATCAAATATCCAAGAAGGCTATCTCGCACGCTTATTGTTCCGCCGGGTCTATCGTTTAATGCGCATCCTAAACATACAGCCTGATAACCTCTACGATATTGTAGAGATGCAGGCCAATTATTGGGCAAACGATTTTCCACATATAAAAGAGATGCAAAGCGAAATCATCGAGATGCTAAAGGTCGAAGAAGAAAAATTCAAAGACACCCTCCAACGTGGAGAGGGGCTAGTTAAACGCATAGCCACCGATCTCAAAGCCAAAGGCGAAGACAAACTCTCCGAGACCAAACTAGCCGAGCTCTACGACTCACAAGGACTACCCCCCGAGATAGTCAAACAAGCCGCAGAAAAAGAACAACTCGAAGTTACAGTGCCAGAGAACTTTTATGCACTAATCGCCAACCGCCACATGCAAGCATCAACCAAACCCCAAGAAGAAACCGAAACAAAAAACCAAGCAGACCTCGAAAAAGCAACTGAGCAACTGCCCGCTACTGAACAACTCTACTATGTAGATAGCTACAAAAAAGAATTTGAAGCCCAAGTTCAAAAAATCATCAACAACACCTATGTGGTACTCAGCCAAACCTGCTTCTATCCCGAAGGCGGAGGACAACCCCAAGACCTAGGCACACTAATCGCAGAGGGCACAACCTATGAGGTGATAGATGTGCAGAAAATTGGCAAAGTTATTGTGCACAAACTCAAAACACCAGCCAGCTTCAAAGAAGGCACCACAATCCAAGGCAAACTGGATTGGGAACGCCGCTATCAACTCATGAAAAGCCACACCATAACCCACCTCATAAACGGAGCCGCACGCCGAGTCTTAGGTGAGCATGTCTGGCAGTCAGGCACACAAAAAGGCATAGAAACCTCTCGATTAGATATTAGCCACTACCGCAGACTCAGCCAAGAAGAAACACACAAAATCGAAACGCTTGCCAATCAAGCCATCGGTGCAAACATGAAAGTGGAAACCAACTGGTATCCCCGAAATCAAGCAGAGGCTCTTTATGGTTTTAGGCTCTATCAAGGCGGTGCGGTTCCAGGTAAAGATATCCGAGTGGTAAAAACAGGTGATTGGGATGTGGAAGCCTGTGCAGGCACCCATCTAAACAGCACAGGCGAGGTGGGATTTGTCAAAATTGTCTACACCGAGCGTGTGCAAGACGGCGTGGAGCGCTTAGGATATGCAGTGGGTCTTAGGGCTCTTGCGGCTATGCAACAACAAGAAACTCTGCTTAGCAAAATCTCAGAAGTCCTCAATGCACCCATAGAAAAGTTGGATAAAACCGCTGAGAAAGTGGTCAAAGAACTAAAAGAATCCCAACTTGAAAAACGACGTCTAATCAAAGAACTCGCCGAAAAAGAAAGCGCATCAACCCAGACGCAGAGCACCGAAACCGCCACCGAGGTAGCGGGAATAACAATTGTTAAGAGGGATTTTGAGGGAGTTATTGATGTCAATCGGATGCTCACCACCGCAACAGAGGTCATCAAACGCAATGATGCAACCGTCACAGTCTACTATGGCTCAGATGGCAAAACTTGCCGGCTCTTAATTATGGCAGGCGAAACTGCAATCAAGAAGGGGATTAATGCAGGCAATATTGTCAAAGAAGCCTCACCCATCTTTGGCGGCGGAGGCGGCGGGCGACCCAACTTTGCACAGGGCGGCGGAACCCAATGCGATAAAATAAAAGAAGCCGTAGCAATAGCTGAGGAAGTCATCAAAAGACAACTCAGCACCTAACTATCAGCCAACAACCAGCCAGCATGAAGCAAACCCCTGAAGCAAAATCAGGGGGCTTGGTCGATTTTTTTATTAGTCACTCCTACATATCAAAAGTATGTGAAAAGCCGTGGATGGGTTTAAAACTGCTGTAATTGCAACCCTGCTTGTTTCCATAGTAGCAATCGGGTTTATGGCCTACATTGTAGGCGATGTTTTAGAGAACGCCAAAATTCCCGACCAACAATACGGCACTGTAGACACAAAGAACCTAGTCACTGACAACCATCCCGCTAGCTATGTGGTTACCCTACAAGACGGTAAACAACTCTACATAACCACCAACACAACAACATATGATACCATCGAGATAGGTAAGTCATACCTGTTTAGATGCCGCATCGACGTAAAAAATCAGATGACTATTATCGATAGTGCATTACAAACCAACAGAACAGACACCTAACAATCAAACATCATTAGCAACAAATATTTAGATAATTATTTTCAATGGGTATCGTTAGTTTTGTTGGCTACTAAAAGCTGTGCCTACAGCAGGTATTAATTATCAGTTAATTGTAAAAAGATTGGGCCAACAGTTACGTTGGGGATTTGGTTTGGAGGTAGAGTTCACTTTGTTTTAGCAGATCTAGTATGGTTTGGGTTTGGTTGGTAGAAAGACAGCAAATTTTGGGATCCTCAAGGAAAGGGAGTTTTTCGCGGGCGTTGTAAAGTATGTGGAGATTTTCCCAAATTACGGTCAGATCCTCTGAGGGGATATGTGAGGTGACATCCATTGCCCAAGCGCCTGCATCGAGTTCTTTTGCGCCCTCGGTTAGTGCTGTGAAGGGTCCTATCAATTGGTTGTCAGAGGGGTTGTAGAGAAAAATCACAGAGCCTTCCTTGATTGGGTTGGGAGGCGGAGTTTGCTTATCGGTGCCTATTGTGCAGTGTTTAGTGCTCAAACATTGTTGTTGACTATCTTTGTTACAAAAAAATACATAACCATCATACATGCTCAAAACCTGCTTTAACTGGAGCCGTGAGAGGTTTATTTTTCTTTTGTCAGCTGTTTGGTTGGCAGTAAACATAGCTGGAAGGGGTTTAGGTGAGGAAACCTTTTTTGTGTGTTTAGGTGCTCTTGAGCCATGCGGTGTCTTTATTGGTTGGACTTCTAGATCCGTTGATAGTTAAAGAGATAGAGTTGCGTAATCGTTTAGTGATGCCACCGATGCAGTCGGGTCGTGCATCGTTTGAGGGTGAGGTTACAAGCAGGCTGATTAATTTTTATGTGCGCCGTTCCTCAGTGCTGGGGTTGCCTATTGTTGAGCATGCGTATGTGTCAGCATTGGGGAAGATAGGTCCAAAACAGTTAGGTATCTATAGTGACAAGTTAATTCTGGGTTTTGAAAAGCTTGCAGAGGCTATACATTCAGTTGGGGCTCCTGCGGTGGTGCAGATAAGTCATGCAGGGGCAGTGGCAACCAAAAAAGTCATCGGTGTTATGCCGGTTGGGCCTAGCCCTCGAGATAAGACGCGTATGCTTGAGAAAAGTGAACTCTATGAGCTGGCAGAGGATTATGCGCTGGCAACTGAGCGGGCAGTAAAGGCAGGGTTTGATGGGGTGGAACTTCATGGCGCTCATGGCTATTTGCTCAATCAATTCTTTACGCCTCTGCTAAACAAGCGCAAAGACGAGTTTGGGGGTTCACTTGAGAATAGAATGCGCTTCCCCCTCTTAGTTGTTGAAAAAGTACGCAAACAACTAGGTAAAGGACTGCTGCTATATCGTATAGGCGCAGACGATTTGGCACCGATGGGTACCCAACTCCAAGATGCCATTAGCTTTGCACAAAAACTAGAACAAGCAAGCGTGGACATTATTGATGTATCAGGCGGCATGTGCGGCAGCGAACCCAAACAACTCCAGCATATAAGCGGCTACTTTATCGATCAGGCCAGCGCAGTTAAAGCAACAATTAGTGCACCAGTTATCGGCGTAGGCGGAATCACTGAGGTAGAATTTGCAGACAAACTCGTACAAGAGAACAAAGTCGATCTAGTCGCAGTTGGTAGAGCAATTTTACACGATAATCTATGGCCACAAAAAGCCATTCAAACCCTACAAAACAAAGTCGGGTGAGAGAGCGTTTTAGAAGAACACCATTTTTGTGAGACCGACAAAAGGGTCATTTGACTTTTGATAACCCACACAGATTAACAGAGAAAGATACACAACACAAAGAGACCTCAAAGCCATAATCAGCGGCGTTGGTATAAATAAAACAGGGGTTTTTATCGGTTGAGTCAAAGTGAGGTTGCAATACATTATTATCTTTCAATGACTTACTAGTTATGGAGCGCTCGAATATTTTTGAGACAACCTATTCTAACACCTAAACGGCAGAAGGCAAACCCAGAAAAACATCCAGCCGAAAAGGAACCCACAGCGCAATATAAAACACCAGAGAAAGAAACCCTAGAAGCCAACCAAAGGCTACAGTTGATTTTAGAAAGTATCCAAGACGGCCTGATTATCATAGATCCCAACTGGCAGCTAAAGTATGTCAACAAGTGTGCAGCCAAAGGATTTTGTACAGCGGCAGAAAATCTTGTGGGAAAAAACCTCTGGGAACTTTTTCCCAAATACAGTGGAACTATTTTTGAACAAACGCTCCACCAAGCCAAAGAGGATAAACAAACAACTCATTTTGAATGGGATAAACTATACAACACCCTAAACACATGGGAAATCAGTGTTTTTCCTACAGCCAACGATTTAGTGATAATCTGGCGAGATATAACTAACCGCAAAAAACTCGAAGAAACACTGCGGCTAAATATGGAACGGTTTTCTAAAGCCTTTAACTGTTGTCAAGCGGCTCTGTTTATTTCGCAGCTCAAAGATGGACTCTTTTTAGATGCAAACGAGGCGTTTCTGTTAACTTTTGGGTTTAGCCGCGAAGAAGTCATTGGAAACACTGCAGTTAAACTCAACATATATCCAGATCTAAGCAAACGCAAAGAGATTGTTCACATACTACAAACCCAAAGGGCAATACGCAACCTCGAGGTAGTTATGCAAACAAAAACCGGCAGGCCCCTCACTCTTATCGCATCAGTAGATCACATTATGCTAAACGGCCAAGACTTCACATTGGGCACATTCACAGATATAACGGAGCGCAAAAAAGACGAAGAAAGCCACAGAGAAAATGAAGAACGCTTAAAACGGGCACAACATTTGGCGCATATGGGCAACTGGACAATGCATGTTGCAGAAAACAGAGTATTTTGGTCAGAGGAATTATTTGATATGTTTAAACTCAAACCAGACAAATATGGCCTTGAGTATGAAACGTATAAAACCTACATTCACCCCAGTGATTTTGAGCGGGTAACAAAGATAACCGACAACTTTATTGCAGAGGGCAAACATGAGGAAACAACTGTTTTTGATTACCGAATAGTTCTACCCGATGGCTCAATACGGGATCTGCACACTGAGCGCACCATCGTAGAAGTCGATACCAAGGGAAAACCCGCCAAAATCATGGGTATTGAGCAGGATATATCCGAACGCAAAAAAATTGAACAACAACTCGAACGCCACCACAAACATCTAGAACAACTTGTGGAAGAACGCACCAAACAATTAGCTGACAGCCAACGCCTAGCAACCATTGGCCAAACCGCAGGAATGGTCGGACATGACATCCGCAATCCACTGCAATCAATCATGTCATCACTATATATAATCAAAGACGAACTGGATATGACAACAGACAGCAAAGAAAAAACCAATGCACTCCAAGAACTAATCGTGATAGGCGAACAAATCAACTATATTGACAAAATAATAGCAGACCTGCAAGACTACGCACGCCCCATCATACCCGAATACACCACCATAGACATACCCGAGTTAATTGACAGCATCTTTCAAACCGTCAACATACCCAGCTGGATAATGCTCAAAGTAAACACCAACAACTTATCCAAGATGAAAACCGATCCAATGCTAATGCGACGCGTCTTGACTAACTTGGTTAATAATGCAGTCCAAGCCATGACAGAAGGCGGCACCTTGACCGTAAACATTCACCAAGATAAAAAAGCAGACGGGTTTATCATTGAGATTGAGGATACTGGAAAAGGCATACCCAAAGAAGTACAAGAAAAACTATTCACCCCACTGTTTACCACAAAATCAAAAGGACAAGGATTTGGTTTAGCAGTAGTTAAACGCATAACCGATGCCCTTGTCAACGTACCAAAAAAGGGTTATAGAATATCGGCGTTATTCACAGGATTATAGACTTTATCTGAACATCAAAATCGACGTCTATATCGGAGTGTAGCAAAGTTGGCGTTCTCACTCCGCTTAAATCCGAAATTTTGGTTACGCACTCCCGTTGTGAACACTCGCAAAACTCGATGTTCACCAATAAGGTTGGCACTCCGAATTTTTGTTAGAATTTCCGCCCCTGTTGTGGGTGTTGCCCGCCTTTGGCATGGGTGTTTTCCTGCTTGCGCTCAAAATTTAAGTCCAAATTTTGAAACGGCGCACTTATACATCCCTACGGAATGTCGAACCTTAAAACCCTACAAAACATGCGCCTTTGCGTACTTTTCAAAGCCTGCAAAACGGGGGAGTACCTAACGGCGATTTATCACTTCCGTGTCCAAATTATCAGCCGAGGGTCGGGGCGGTCTGCTGTCGGCGCGGCGGCATATCGAGCAGGGGAAAAACTGAAAGCGATTGGCGCGGCGGCATACAGGTCGGGCGGGGAGCTTGGGCGCGACGGCGACGTAATAGTCCACGATTATTCGCGAAAGGGCGGTGTCGCGTACAGCGAGATAATTTTGCCACAAAACGCGCCGCCCGAATTTGCAGACAGGGAGACACTTTGGAACGCAGTCGAGGCAAGCGAAATTCGCAAAGACGCACAGCTTGCGCGGGAAATCGAAGCCGCCCTGCAAAAAGAATTTGCGTTACAAGAACAAATCCAATTACTTCGGGAATACATAAAAGAAAATTTTGTTGACAAGGGCATGTGCGCTGATTTTTCCATACACGACAAGCGAGACGGCAATCCGCACGCCCACATTATGCTCACAACCCGCAATGTTACTTCCGACGGCTTCGGTAAGAAAAACCGCGATTGGAACGAAGCCGCCCAACTTGTAAAATGGCGCGAAAACTGGGCTGATATAAATAATCGAAAATTTGAAGAAAAGGGGCTGGAGGAACGTATCGACCACCGCACCCTAAAAGCGCAGGGCATCGACCGCGAACCGACAATCCACATGGGTCACGAAGCGTCGGCACTGGAGAAAATGGGCATACGCACCCAGCGGGGCGACATCAATCGTGCAATCCAACGCCGTAATGCTGAACGTGCCGCCCCAAATGAAGCCTCACAGATTAAAATTGAATCAGCGGAGCAAGACACCCAAGAATTACGCAAAATCGCAAAAATTGAAAAAGAATTGCGAAAAATACGTGAAGCCCAAAAAACGGCACAGTACATAGAAAAACCGCCTGAAACCGAAAGCGAACCGCCCTATGTGTCGTCACTTGAAAAACAGCTCAAAGCCGAAAAAGCCAGTCAACATTTAGAAAAAATGCAGGAACAGCAGAGCAGTGCCGAACAAACAGCCAAGCGTATGAACGAAATCAAAGAAAGATTCATCGAGCTTGAAACGGCAAAAATTTCGCTGATCGACCAACATAACAAGGACAAATATGAAATCCCGAACATGGAATACCGCGCCGAACTCCTAGAGGAACACGCGCAAAACATTGAGGTCTTACAGAACAGAATCGCGCAGTTGCAAGAAGCTCGGCAAAATGTGCGTATGTTTGAATTTAAGCAAAAGAAGGACATAGATGAAAAAATCGCACGGGCAACGCAAGAACTGGGAAAGGCGCAGGACTATTTCCGTAACCGTTTCAATGTTGACCCAAGCCAAGCCGCGGAGGAATTACAACGTCTGCAAGAAGAAATCCGCACAAAGAAAGACGAACTGAACACCAAACAAATCAAGGTGCAGACAATTCGGGAAAAACAAACGGCTTTAGAGCTTGAATACCACACTCAAAAGCTACTCGCCGAAACCCGCCCCAATCACGAACAAATAAACAGCCTGCTTGAACAAACGCACCAACCGCCCAAATCAGTCCGCGACAAAATACTACGCGAACGCATCGAACATCAGCTTAACATTATCAGCGACGCAAGCTTTCAAAGAGTTATAGAAAAACTACCCACATATCAAGCCCACATCCTATCCGACATTCGAGAGCAAGCCAAAGAACACGAACAACTGCTCAAATTCGAAAGGGAACAAGCCTTCCTAACCCAATACTACCAAACAACCGACAAAAAAGCACGCGAACAACTCCTCAAAGCCGACGACGAACGCAGAACCCAATCATACGACCGAACCCGCTGATAATTGCTCCTGATTATAGCGTCATTTAAAGCAAGTTTGAATAGTCTGTTTTAGAGTTGATAATTCTATGTATTTCAATTACAAAATCCTCAGCTATCACTACGTAGAATACTAAGTAATCATCTACTACAAGTTTTCTATACAGAATGCCGTCAATAGTTCCATATTTTTCGCACATTAGCGGAAAAGTTTTCAGTTTCTCAATTTTAAGCATAATTTTATCATACTGATTTAAAGCCGTAGAAGGATAGAAATTTGAAAGATATTCAACCATATTTTCAATATCCTTAACGGCTGATGGCAGTAACTTAATTTTGTAGCTTTTCAATGAGCTTATCCCTCATTTCCTTCGTAACACTATCAAAGTCATATCTCACTTCCGTAGAGCGAGCTTCTTCGGTAGCTTGTGTTAATGCCTTTTTAATAATATCATCAATGGCTATTGCTTTATTCGTTTTCAACATAAGTCATCCCCCCATATCTTTAATTATAATATATCGTGTGCATGTATAAACTGTGCAAAAAACACCTCACGCAAACAAAAAAGTAATCGCCGACCCGCGAAAGCTGACGATTACTTTTAAATAATAATCAAGGCTAACGTGTAGCCGTTGGAAACCTTGTTTCTACTTTTATTATACTCCTTTTTTCAAAAAAGTCAACCCCAAATCATAAAATTTTTCACAACAACCTATCTTTTCAAACTCATGGTAACAACCCTTTTTCCCTTACGTTATGGACGCCAACACAAAATATCCCCCGCCAAAAATGACAGTTGCGATAAGGGAAACGCGCTAATCAAAGAAAAGCCGAAAAACTTGCAATTCCGTGAATCACAAGTTTTTACGGCGACTCATTGAATAAAACCGGATGGACGCTGACACAAATGCCCCTGCCATTTTTGACAGGGGCATTTTGTGTTGGCATCCATAACATAAGGGCGCAAGGATATGTCGCTACACGACATATCGCGTTTTCAGGAAAATGGACGAGCTATTGCGAATAAACATAATAAAACACAGCTTTTAAAATGGGGGCTTTTGCATGGCGATTTATTATATGGACACAAAAATAATCGGCAGAAGCTCCGGACGTTCTGCCGTGGGCGCGGCGGCATACAGGCGAAGCGCAAAAATGCAATCTGTAGCACACGCGGCATACCATCGCGGAAAAAAAATACACGAAATAGGCGAAAACATAACCCACGACTACCGCTCAAAAAGCGGCGTAGTACACAGCGAAATAATGTTACCCGACGACGCGCCGCTTGAATTTATGGACAGCGAAACCCTTTGGAACACCGTGGAAGCAAAGGAAAGGCGCAAAGACTCGCAGTTGGCGAGGGAAATTATCGTTGCTTTACCGAGGGAATTTAACTTAAATGAACAAATTGAAGTCATGCGGGATTATGTAAAGGAAAACTTTGTCAGCAAGGGCATGATCGCGGATTTTTCCATACATGACAATGAGGGCAACCCGCACGCGCATATTATGCTGACAATGCGCCATGTTTCGCAAAAGGGATTCGGGCTAAAAAACACCGACTGGAATAAAAAAGAATTTTTGTTGTCATATCGAAAGAGCTGGGCGCATATAATAAATATTAAACTCGCGCAAAAAGGACTGGACGAGCGTATAGACCACCGCTCACTAAAAGAGCAGGGTGTAGACCGTCTGCCGTATATACATATGGGGCATGAGGCAACGGCGTTAGAGCGCAAGGGTATACGCACTCGGAAAGGTGATTACAACCGCGAAATCAGGCGGCACAACGAGGAACTCGCCGCCGGAGCGCAGAACCAAACGCCCGAATCCGCACAACCCCACGCCGCCAACCTCAACCCGCCCACCGTAGGTGTGGCATCAGGAGATCGGAACAAAAAGTACAAACTTGCACCCACTAACACCGACAACGCCGTCAGCGAGACACGTGCCGCACTAATGAAAGTACATTGGACATTATGGCAACAGGAGAACGAATCCAAAAAAAAGCCGCAAATTATAGAACAAATGCAAACGCCGTTCAACGAATCCCTTTTCGATACCCAAGAAATGGAAGTGCATTTGCTTTACAAAGAGCGGATTACGCTGGTGAAGCAAAATAACGAACACCGTAAAAATATCACAAAATTTGATGGTCGCGAGGAAAGCATAGATGAAGGCATAAGAAACATCAAGACATTGCAGGACGGTATCACAAAATTAAAGTCAGAGCGCCAAAAATCGCGTCTTTGGGAGGGTAAGCGCAAAAAATTAATTGACAGGGAACTCGAACGAGCCGAGGAAAAACTCCGAGACGCGCAGTGCCATTTTTGGATAGAACACCGCATAACGCCTAATGAAGCTCCCGAAGTAATCCGGCAAATCCAAAACCAAAGGAGCATTGAAACGGCGGCGATGGAGGCTAACAACACCCGCATAGCAGAAATTATGCGCGACATTGACGCTATAGAATCAGAGTATCACACTCAAGAGCAAATCGCCGCCCCATACCAAATACACGAAATGTATGAGCAAACTTGGGAAACGCCGGAAACAGAACTACAGGCACAGCTTAACATGCTTAAAATGAACGCTATCATCATAGAAAACACAATGCTCGACATCATAGAAGAACTGGACAGAACGCGGATGAAAACACAAAAAAGAAGCAGACCACGCGGACGATAGATTTTTCCATATTTTGCAAAGGGGGATATTAGTGTGGAAAAGCAGGAAATGGAACAGAGCATACAGAACATACAAAAACAGCAAGATGAAATGATGCGGATTATCATCGGATTACAGCGGGAGTCAAAAATCGGCAAAAAGTCGGAAACATCAGAAAATAACGCGAACACGTCCGTTGCCGAGGGTGCTGTACCCTATCCGATGCGTACCACCCTCACATCGGCGAAGCGCGTAATTGAATTTCCGCAAGCATCTAAAGCCAAAAAAGCGGCACGAATCATAGGGGAAATACCGACACCGCGCGTCAGCTATGAGGCTGAAAAAAGAGCAATCTACAGAAGCAAAATAAAAGACGAATATAACCTGATTAACAAAAATTTGTCCGTACTGGAAAAGCAATATCACACATACAGCCAAGAATTTGCAGAATTGGACTATAATGAGCAAGTTTTAGAGCATGACGCGAGCAAAATCAGTGTAGCGCGGGACAGGGCTTTTACGTTAAAGATAGAACTCTATCAGATGCCCATTTGGGAGCGCGAGCTTAGGCGAAAAAAGAAAGCGGAAATTGAGAAAGCTGAGGCGGACATCCGAATCGCAGAGGACTATTTCAGGGGAAAATACCATGTTTCGCCCGAAGAGGCACCTTTTGAAATAAAGCGTATTGAGAAGAGAAAGAACGTTTTACAGTTGAAGCTTGATGAGAACAGGTCGCAGGTGGTAAATCATTTAGAAGAGCATGACGCGTTAAGGTTGGAGTATCACACCCAAAAACTTTTAGACGATACCCGCCCTGACCGAGAGCAGATTGATAAAATATTAGCGGAGCTTAGGGACACGCCGTTATTTGTCCGCGACAAGCTCCAATATATGCAAATCGACCGGAGCCTTGACGTAATCACCGAGGACACCTTCAACAAAGTAATAGAAAAATTATACACAGAACAAAGCAAACGCAGCAAAAATCAAGCTAAACCAAAAAAGCAAGAGATACCGAAATGGAAAAGTAAAATAAAAAGTAAAACATGACAAAACCCGTAAGTATCAGCAGGGTCTAAAGCGGAACAAGTCCGCTTTGGGGCGACGCTTATAAATCGCGGCGCTTCGCTTGGGGATAGCCCCAAAAAATCAGGCTCATTTAGCGGCTTTCATTGGCATTAACCGCCGCCCTCGACGCTGAACGCTCCCGCCCTTTGGGTCGAGCGCGGCGGTTTGTGCTTTTTGTTTGCCGTGTTAGTTGGCTGATTTTTTGCGCTTTATAAAGCCAGTCGCCGCCGCCCCTGCAATATAAAGACCACAGCGTATTAGGAGCTTTTTTAGCCTTATTCGATATAATGAAGATATTCCTTTTTGTCAAAATATGTTGAATTCTCCGTTATTGTATGATAAAATTAATAAAAAAATTAGAGTTCAAATAAAAGTTAAATATTATGGAAAAATAAATAGACGGGAGAGGATTAAAATGGAATTAGAGATGTCGCAAGGAACATTAATTGCAAGTTTTGATGAAGGCGACCTAAAAGGGTTGACAGTAAAATTTTATGGCGAATGGTGTGCTGGTAATTTTTTTGGGGTGTATACTGACTCCGAAAATAGAAAAGTGATTGCACCCGTTGAAAGACTGTTGACTGATGAGGAATTTGAACATGTTAAATCAGCTATTTTGGCGTATATTGAAGCTGATGATGAAATAGGAAAGGTAAAATTTAGTCCGGACGAGCCAAACGAATAAACAAGTGAAGCGCAGTTAAAATGACCGAGAAGTACAAAAAGTGGGATGCCGAAGATTTTCGTAAACACCTAATAAAAAACCGCGATAACTATCAACCTATTTTTTGGAGCGGCTCTTCTAAAAATGAATTTACTGGCGAAATTATACGTGCCGTTGACAGAGCCGATACTTGGGAGAAGCTAAATCCGGGCTGGAAATCAGTTGGAACATTAATAAAAGAAGCAGGTTATAACCCAAAGAAGGTAGACTGGGAAAAGGCTTCCGAACTTTTCGCTCAGGAATCCGGCGGTATCGCTCACGTTTTTATCGGTGAAAAGAGCGATTGGCAAAATAACACGTGGAATACAGCAGAGCGTAATGCAGTTATAAATAATGATAAGATAAAGGAAGTCTTCTATCATAATTTACTTACTAAAGAGATTGGCAAATTTAAAGACAAGAAGGAATTGCCCGAAACACAAGGTAAGTTAAAATTTACAGAAAAAATCGGTGTAATGCTTACTAAAGAACCGTCGGATAAAAAAACTGTTAAACAAATCATGCGGCTACAAAAAGCCAAAGATAAAATCAGAACACAACTCACGAAACCTAAGCTAACCCCCGAACGCACCCGAAAATTAGACCAACGTCTTGAACGAAAAACCCAACAACACGCTGACAAATGGGACGAGGTCATAAACAGCCCGCGCAAAGACGAAATAATCAGCAAAATCCAACAAGCCCAAATAAAAGAACTGAACAGACAACAAGCCCGTGACAAAACCCGCGACCACGACCGTACACGAGAGTGAATTCCCCAAATGTATAAAAGAAGTTAAACACCTAAAAAATTAACTTTTATAAACTCAAACGTATCAATTGTTTTGATATATCATGAGCTATAGGTGGGATTTCGGGGCAGAAATTACAAGTTATATCATGAATTTTTTAGTACAAACTTTTTCAAATATAGCATCATCGTTTATTCGGCTTTTCGGCAAAAGACCAAAAGACCCGCACGAAAAAGCCAAAAAAGCCGAATCTGAGGCAAAAAATCCACCCGTCAACGAACAACTATTAAGCGCACAACCGCACGGCGTACACTTCGGAACACAGAACAAACAATACGTAATAAAACCCGAGGACATGGACGGACACATTTTAGTCTGCGGCATACCGGGAAGCGGCAAAAGCACATGTATAGCCATTCCGACACTCCGAAACTGGAAAGGCAGCATTTTCGCAATCGACATCAAAGGCGAACTATACGAAAACACCAAAAAATACCGCCGCCAAAACATAAAACTTTTCGACCCAAAAAACTTCGACCCAAAAAACAAAGAAAACACCTACAGCTACGACCCCTTTGTATTTCTTAACGAAAGTACCAACATTGCACAAGAAGCCCGCGCAATCGCCGAAGCCATAATCCCCCTGCCCCACGACGCCAAAGAACCCTTTTGGATAAAAAGCGCACAAATGCTGCTCACAGGCGCAATTCTGCACTTCCACGACGAGAAAAAAACATTCATTGAAACACTTAAAAACATCCAAATGTTCAAACCTAAAGAACTAATAACATTTATTGCGGAAAGCCGATGCGAAAAAGCAGTGCTATGCGTAAAAAGTCTCACCGACATAGACGGCAAAGTTTTAGCCGGCATAGCCACCGAAATGAGCTGCGGAATCATAAACATCGTAACAGACGACGATATAGTCGCAGCACTAACACCCCAAGAAGGACACGAACCCATAACCCCCGCCGACCTGCAAAGCGGCTCAGACATCTACATAAAAGTCCCTCTAAACCTTATAGACCAATGGAAACCGTTTCTAACCCTCATAGTCAATCAATTCATCTCGTTTTTTAAGCGAAGAAGCGAAAGCCCCGACAACCGCCCCATATTATGTATGCTCGACGAATTTCCATTAATAGGCAAAATCCCCGCCGTAACCGATACCCTGCCCGTTATTCGCAGTAAAAAAGTCACCATCTGCCTAATTATCCAAAGTATTGCCCAGCTAAAACTAATATATGGACATGACGCGCAGGAGGTAATCGCCGACACATGCGCCTTTAAAGCCGTTTTAGGCGCAACAGACCCAAGCACACAGGAATACTTTTCAAAACTGGTTGGCACTTATGAAAAAACCCTCGGCGGCGGCTCTCAAGGCTCTGACCCCTACCTCGGCGCACCAACGGGAAGCAGTAAATCATATTCAGAGGGCAACGAAAGAAGAAGCATAAAGCCCGAAGAATTTGCCACCCTCCGAAACGAACTCATCCTTTTATATCCTCTGCCCTATAACTTTTGCAGGGTACGAAAATTGCCCTATTATCCACCGGCGAAGTGAACAATTTGGACGACAAAGACACCCGCGCCCACGTCGAGATGCTCCAATCGCTGCAAAAGAGCATCAACTCTCTAAATAAAGTCAAAGAAGACAACCCATCAATCGAAAAAACCATAGAAATATTGCGCAATTCCCAAGACCAACTTTACGGCGCACTCGCCCAACATGGCGTAACTGCCGAAGCCGTTCATAAAATCTTGATTGAAAACAGCGACAAAAAAATTGTCGCCGAAATCATGAGATTACAGAGAATGAAAGACAACATCCGAACACAACTCACCCGACCGGGTCTGTCACCTGACCAAACCCAAAAATTAGAGCAACGCCTCGCAAAAGCAACCCAAGACCATGTTGATAGATGGGATGAAGCTATCAACGACCCGCGTAAAGACGAAATAATCAGCAAAATCCAACAAGCCCAAATAAAAGAGATGGAAAGAGAAGAGCGCGAACGCGACAAAACCCGCGACCACGACCGCACCCGCGAGTGAGCTTTTTGGCAAACTATGAAAGTACCCAAGAGATTAAACGGCTAAAAGCCGAATATGCGCTAAACCCCGACAGCATTTCATTAGCTATCCAATATTCTCAAAAATTGTTAGAGTTTATGGAACAAATATACGACCCTGAAAAGGGTAATCATGAAGAATTAGCCGCTTACAGAACCTTGCTCTGCCCCTTAACAGAAGTTTATCAAAAACATGGCTCTAACGAAATAGTCGCCGAAACTTATCTGTGCGGGATTAGTTCTGTCCCCGTATATCAGGGCGAAGATATAGTTTATCAAATGGCGAAGATAGTTAGTCAATTTCCCAATAATCTGCGTTTAAAAAACTATTTTGAGGCAGGTCTGTTTTTCCTAGTTAAAGCACATGTCGAGCGCAAGGACGTATTAAGAGCCGAAAGAAACCTCGGGTTTTTTGAAACATTTTATCTTAAAAACTCAACGAATGAACACACTGCCGCCAACTACGCGACTGCACTGGCAGGTGTTGCGTCTATTCAGGGTTATTTCAAGGGGCGCAAAACATTGGCTAAACTCAAAGAATTAGCCAAGAAATATCCGTATAATGGGCAAATCATAGCGGTGCACAAGAACGTTCAAAACTATTTAAAAATCGGCAACTTTCTCCTGATTACGGTTGCAGATAAAAACAACCAAGAATCTTTGCGCAGAAAGCACAGAACACGTTCGAATAATGAAAACCCGATTTTCAAAGCGATGCGTGAAATCTTTGGCGATGGCAACATCAGCTTGAGCATACCCGGCGATGACGATAGCGCCGAAGATGACAACAATGACGATTACTCCGATAGCTACACGCACGATAACGACTATTCTGATGATAGTTACAATGACAATGATACTTACAGTGACGATTACAGCGATGACAACGGCTACGGCGACGACTAAAGCCTGTTCAGACCCTGATCTTACTGTGTTTGCTCATCATGTATTTTTTTGAGTTTTTTAAGTGTCATTTCAAGTCCTTCCAGCATGGTGGTTTGAGGATTTTCTGCGCTTTTTCCTGCGTTAATTGTTGCCTCTAATTCGTTGATTATGTCCGGAAGTTGACTTGCTATGCGTTTTTTGCCTCTATTTGTTATTTGCTCAATTTTTTGGTCGTGTTCTTTTTTTAGGTTTTCAATGTTAGCTTGTGCGTATTTTTGCTGATTAAGATAATCCTTTTGGCGGCTCTTTTCTGTCTCTATCTGTTTTTCAAGGTCTGCCGTCTCAATTTCGGGTTGTGCTTTAGGGGTTTCTTTACCGCCATGTCCTTCTCCTTGCGTCATTTTTTCTATCCTCGCCTATTTTATTGATTATTCGCGGCTTTTTATAGCTTTGTTGACTGTTCATGATTAAAATAAAGAAATTTACAAAAAACTCTTGACAACGGGAGGCGGGACATGTATAATAATAGTAAGAAGTTACGCCTTTGCGCAGAGCACAGGATTTTTCCTTTGAAATAAGGGCACGATTTTAAAAATAACATTATTTTTTGCGAAAGTAGTTGATAAAAATGAGCAGAGAGCCTGTCCGCTCGGCATCAACGGTTAATAAACCATCTCATTTGGAAATTTTCATAAAAGCCCAAAAAGAACTCGTAGAATCTTTTCAAGACGAACCGTATATAAATCCAAGTATAAGTTTGAAAGAAAACATTGCGAAGGCTGAAAAATCAATTAAAAAAAGTCAAGAAATTATCAAAAACATTAGACAAATGCAACAGTCAGGTACACTCAATTCGTTATTTGAACAAGATTTGCAAAAATTGTCTCCGCAACAGCGAAAAGAGGCCGAAGAATTCTTACAAGTGGAAAATCGCATCAAACTTTGGGAAGAATGGATTAAATACGATGAACGTACTATCAAAACAGCACGCGCCCAAATAAAGCAAACGCAAAAAAATAATCCAAACATTTCCCCTGCGGGACGCATAAAAAAAGCGGTTACAAGTATGAATTGGAAGGCTTCTGCTCTATCAGGCGTAAATGTGTTATATAGGGAAGCTAAAGGGCTTACCGAAAAAGTTTCCGTTAGGCTTCAACGGACGCTGTTGCAAATGGAAAATAAAATAAGGTCTCAAAATCTCGGAAAAAATTATACGCCTAACCGTTAGGGCATAACTTTGGAAGATACCCGTTGTTTCGTTTATGCGTAATCAAGAAAATTTTTAAAACTGTTGCTTTTTGAAGCGCAGTTTTTTATTTTATGAGGACACTGCCCTTAGATTGTCAAAAATCTTGGACTAAAAAAGGTGATAGAGCAATTGTTGCCCTATTACTCGCACTATTGCCATCCTTTATGTTTTTTTATTTCTGCCCATGCCTTATGTATGTCGCACATTGTATCGTGGAATTTTTGGTTAACTATCGGGTTGTTCTTTTGGTCAGGGGTCATTTTATCATAAGCCCATGCTTTACATTGTGCCCGATAAGCGTTTTTAACGTCATTTTCTGAAGCGGTCACCGGTACGCCCAATATTTCAAAACAGCGGGATAGTTCTTGTTCTTCTTGCTGTCTGTACCGTTCCTCAGCATTACGCCGCTGTTCTTCTTCCCGTTTATGTTCTTCTTCGGCGCGTTTTTGTGCGGCGTCCCATTCCCGTTCACGTGCCTCTTGTTCTTCCCGTTGCCGTTGTTCCCATTGCAATTGTTCCCGTTCTACTTGTTCCGATCGTTTTTTGCGCCTATTAACTATAAAGTACAAAAGACCGACAATGACAAAAACCCCAATAACAGACAAAGCAATACCTAACACATCAGTTGTAATCGGGTCATTTGAGTTTTCAGAAAGAGGGTCATTATCAATTGTGCGCTGATTGTTATCATCTGAACCGTGTGAACCGTCATTCCCATTGGACGGCGTGTTATTGTCAGAGCCGCCGCCATCACTAGAGCCACTTGAACCCCCACCGCCGGAACTGCCACCACTAGAACCACTCGAACCACCGGAGCCACTGCCGCCACTTCCACCCGAATTATCAGATGAAGCAGTTACCCAATTCGCGGCTAAGTCAATATTGCCGAGAGTTCCAGCCGGAATACTGTAAGAAACCTGAAAAGACACTTGCGTACCGTCAGCATACGTTACATTCCAACCCCGAAACTCATAATTCGCCCTAGTTGGATTGCCGATTGTAATCGGGAAAGAATTTCCCGCATTATAAGTCGCGGGATTACCTGCGGCATTACTACCGCTATTTAAAGTATATCGAATGTTATATTGAATAACCGTCCAGCTTGCTGTTATAACAACATTATTTGTAGGCATGGTAAAGGTCGCGGTTGTGCTTGCGGTGCTCGACAGTGTTACACTGCCCTCGTTGACCGTCCAACGCGAGAAAGTGTAACCGGCGCGTGTTCCGGCATTTAGCGTAACGGTTTGCCCTACTGAATAACTGCCCGCACCTGTAGGCGTTCCATAGCCGTCATTTATGGTTACGCTAAAAGCTGTAATAGATGTACCAAATATGTAGCTGATGTCAAAATTATTATAACCCTGCGTAAAAGACTCCGACCACACAACACTATTTTCGATATATGCCCTGTAGATTGAATCGTGTTGGGAATCTCGATTGTACGCCGCTAAAGCACGATTATCTGAAAACACCACACCGTTAGAAACAACAAGACGATTAAAGTTAGTAACGCTGTCCGTCACCCAACAGCCGCCCCCATTGCGTGCCGCTGTGTTGCCGGTGATTTTGCCGCCATACAAGTTGAAAATACCGCTGCTAACGTATACACCACCGCCATTTGTAGCACTATTCTTAGAGATCGCACCGCCAGTCATAGTAAAAATTCCGTTTGTCCACACACCACCCCCATTATCATTATAACGCTCTGCAACGGTATTATTGGAAATTTCCCCGCCCGACATAGTAAACGTGGCAGTATTGTGCACACCGCCGCCCCCATTATCAACGGTGTAGGAAAAACTGCTAACGGTATTACCCGAAATCTTACCATTAGACATTATGAAAACTCCAGAGTTGGTTACACCACCGTCGCCGTTGCCCGAAACTTCGCCGCCGGTCATAGTAAAAATTCCGCGGTAGTTATTCACGCCAATGCCTGTATTGCCCGAAATCTTACCCCCCGTCATATTGAAATAATGAGGAATAGCATAAGGGGACTCAAGAAACACACCAACTCGGTTGCCTGAAATTTCGCCTCCGGTCATAGTAAAATTACTATTATAGGCGGAGTTGATGTACACACCGCAATCTCTATTATTGGCGATCATCCCGCCGGTCATAGTAAAGTTGCCGCTGTGGTAAACACCGTTACCAGCGTTGCCCGAAATTTTGCCGCTTGTCAGGGTTAATTTGCCGCCTGACTGAACATACACCCCCTCGCCCGAAGCCCCGCTCACATGGGTAACAACGATTCCCGCAAGTGTCAATATACCCTGATTCTCAACTGTAATAGTGCTTGCGCCGGACGCACCGAACAGCTCAAACTCGACATTACCGTTACTTCGAATGGTAATATCTTTGTTAGCGGGAATAATGAGAGCACCGCCGGTTAGCCCAATCTCTTTATCTAACGTAATAACAACAGGTGCATTGCTCGCGGCGTTGCTGACAGCCCCCCGAAGCTCCGCCTCGGTTCCGACACGTACAGTACTTTGCCCTTCAACACTCGACATAAATACGCAGACAGATAAGAATGTAATCAATAATACGACTATCAAGGAAATAAAAAATGATTTTCTGCAATTTGGCGGTTCTATTTCCATCATAGATTTAAGCCACGACAATTTTATGCTCATAGATGAACACAACTGCTTATTCCCTTTGCACCTAATACTAACTCACATTAAAAACAATTTCCACGAAAAAAATAGAGAAAAAAGAATAGATGCTTTTTATGGCATATGTTGGCGTTGTTTTTTGCGCCCATCAGCCATAAGGCATACAAGACCGACAACAACAAAAAGTCCGATAATAGACAAAGCGATAATTAGCCAATTGATTGTAATCGGCGCGGTCAAGTTTTCTGATTGAGGGTTGTTTTCGGTTGTCGTGTGTTGGTTATCGTCTGGACTGCGTGAGTTGTCGTTTCGGTTGGGCGGGGTATTATTGTTGTCAGAACCGCTATTGCCGGAGTTATTTGAGCTACCGGAACCGATTGAGCTACTTGAGCCGCCGGAACTGCTACCACCGGAGCTACTGCCGCCGCCAGAGTTGCCGCCGGAACCGTTGCCGGTTGAGGGCGTGTCCCAATTGGCGACTAAGTCAATACTGCCTGTTGTGCCGCTTGGGATACTGTAAGAGCTTTGAAAAGATGATTGCGTACCGTCAGCATACGTTACATTCCAACCCCGAAACTCATAATTCGCCCTAGTTGGATTGGCTATCGCAATCGGAAAAGAGCTTCCCGCGTTATACGTCGCGGGATTGCCTGCAGCATTAATACCGCCGTTTAGCGTATATCGGATGTTGTATTGGATAACCGTCCAGCTTGCCGTGATAACGACATTATTTGTAGGCATGGTAAAGGTCGCAGTACTGCTATACACATTTGACAGCACTACACTGCTCGGCACTAAACTGCCCTCATTGACTATCCAACGTGAGAAAGTGTAACCGGCGCGCATTCCGGCGTTGAGCGTAACGGTCGCGCCTGCCGGATAACTGCCCGCACCTGTCGGCGCTCCATAACCGTCATTTACGATCACACTAAAGGATGTAATTGACGTACCGTAAACATAGCTAATGTCATAATTGTTGTAGCCTTGTGTGAAAGGCTCCGACCACACAACACTATCCGCAATGTACGCTTTGTAAATAGCATCATGTGCGGGGTCTCGGTTGTATGACGCTAAAGCGCTATTGTTTGAGAACACCACGCCGTTGGAAACAAAAAGTCTGCCAAGATTTGCCATAGCAATTCCAACCC
>JAIRQQ010000105.1 GCA_031256395.1 Nitrososphaerota archaeon | reverse complement strand
CTTCGAGTAATTTCAGCGACGTCAACTGCAGTGGTGATTGCTTGGCCTCTTGCTTTTAGAGTAATTTCTTTTTGGGCACCACTTGAGAATGCCGTTATAATGGCGAGAACATAGCTCATAGGGGGTTTGTTTCCGACGAAGATAACATCACTAGCTTTTTCAGACATTTCACTCACTCTTATGTTGTTTTGTAGATAACGCTTGCAGATCTCTCCTATCAAGACTGCGAACGCTAAAAACAGTTACGCCAAACTCACTTATAAACAAATTTTAAAAACAAGGATCCACAAAACACAACAACCAAAAAAGCACCATAAAAAACCACAAAACAAACACCCAAACCCCACCAACAAACAACACACCACCCCCAGCAGATACAGTTTTATATTCCAGCCCTGAAGGAAGATACAAACAGAGAATAGCCCATGTCCACAGTATCACCCAGCCTAAGAGAAGTTCTAGCCCGAAGAATCGCAGGAGAAATCATCCTCTCAAGCAGACCGGGCTCCACTATGAAAAAATGGCGCGAACTCTTTGCCATATCCCAAATCAGCCTCAGCCAAACCATGGGCCTCTCCTCCTCAGTTATAAGCGACTACGAAAGCGGCAGACGCAAAAGCCCCGGAGCCAAATTCATACGCCGCTTTGTCCTCGCATTACTCCACATCGACGAACAAAAAGGCAGCCGCTTCATACGCGAATTCGCCAAACTCACAAGCTCCCCAAGCATGGCAGTAATTGATCTGCGCGAATTCCCCATCCCTGTCCGCGTCGAATACCTCTGCAAAGCCATCGGCGGCGAAGTGATGGCCTGCAAAGAAAAATTTGTCAAAGAAATCAACGGCTACACCGTTATTGACAGCCGCAAAGCCGTAGAAGCCTACTCAGGCTCTGAATACACCCAACTCTTTGGCGCAACCACCGAAAGAGCCCTCGTATTTACCAACCTAGACGGCGGAAGCCTACCCATGATGATCGTGCGTGTCAGCAACCTCAAACCCCGCATCGTCATCTTCCACAAAACCCCACCCGACGAAGAAGCCATACGCATAGCCGAATACGAACAAATACCTCTCATCTACTCCACTGCACCCAGTGTAGAACAACTAGTAAAATCACTCCGCAAACTCCACCGTATAGCCCTACGCATAAAACTAGGCAAAAAAAGAGTCCACCCACCACCAAAAATAAGCACCTAACCCAATTGTCAAAGGCTTATTTTTGAGTAAATGGACTGTATAGTCTTACGATTTTACTTGTACACCAGAGTTTTTGAAACGAACTCATCGTTTGTTATAATTCAATCAGAACGGCAGATGTTTAGGAAAAATAAAGATTGGAATACAAAAATAGGAAGACTATTGGACGAGTTCGACGCGGCGTTTGCCACGGGCCATTGAGGAGGTTCGGATTTTTCCGCTGACCTCAAGGTTTAGTAGGAGCTCGTTGAAGTCTTTGAAGCCTAGGTCTTCGTATTCGTCTTTGAGTTGGTCAAAGAGGTCATCGTCAGCCATGTCACCTTTTTTCTGCAGAACCTCTAGTAGGTAGAAGAATGCCGGGCGGGTTTTCCAAGTTTTCATTTGTGGCATAGCGATTCCTTCAGTGTTATGCAACTGGGGTTGCTGGCTTTTGTACTTGTCGGATTTGTTGCATGAAACTCTTGTACCATTTCTCCATGTCGGGTGTGATGGAGGGACCCATTTCTTTCATGGCGTCTTGGAAGTCTTTCATGGTGACGGTTTGGGAGTTTATGTCGCGTCGTAGAGAGTGCATGGCGGCTTCGCGGCACAGCGATTCGATGTCAGCGCCGCTGTAGTATTTGGTTTGAGTGGAGAGTTGGTTTAGATCAACATCTGGGCTTGTGGGCATGTTTTTGGTATAGATTTGGAAGATTTGGAGGCGGCTTTTTTCGTCGGGTTCGGGTACGTAGATGAGTCGGTCTAGTCTGCCGGGGCGTATGACTGCGTTGTCGACCATGTCGGGGCGGTTGGTTGCGGCGATGACGACTATGTCTTGGAGGGTGGTGATGCCGTCCATTTCGGTGAGGAGTTGGCTTATGACGCGTTCAGTCATACCGCTGTCGCCCATGCCTAGGCCGCGTTTGGGTGTGAGGGAGTCGATTTCGTCGAGGAATATGACTGCGGGTGCGGCCATGCGGGCTTTGCGGAAGACTTCGCGGATGGCTTTTTCGGATTCGCCGACCCATTTGCTAAAGACTTCGGGGCCTTTTATGGAGATAAAGTTGGCTTCGGATTCGGTTGCGACTGCGCGTGCGAGCAGGGTTTTGCCGCATCCGGGTGGGCCGTACATTAGGATGCCTTTGGGTGCGCGGATGCCCATTTTTGTAAACATTTCGGGGTTTTTGAGGGGCCACTCGACGGCTTCTTTTAGGCGTTGTTTGACGTCTTCTAGGCCGCCGGCTTCGTTCCAGTGTACGGTTGAGACTTCGATGTAGACTTCACGCATAGCGGTTGGGGTGACTTCTTTGTAGGCACCCATGAAGTCGTCCATGGTAACTTCCATTTTTTCGAGGACTTCGGGGGGGATGCGTTCTTCTTCAAGGTTGATTTGGGGGAGGTATCGGCGGAGGGCTTTCATGGCAGTTTCTCGGCTAAGTGCGGAGAGGTCGGCGCCTGTGTAGCCGTGGGTCATTTCGGAGAGTTTGTTGAGATCGACGTTGGCTTCGGCTAGGGGCATGCCGCGGGTGTGGATTTGGATGACTTCGTAGCGGCCTTTTTTGTCAGGTACGCTGATTTCGATTTCACGGTCAAATCTGCCGGGTCGGCGCAGTGCGGGGTCTAGGGCTCCTGGGCGGTTGGTTGCGCCAATTACGATGACGTTGCCTCGACCGGAGAGTCCGTCCATTAGGGCTAAGAGTTGGGCGACGACGCGTCGTTCGACTTCGCCTGTGACTTCTTCGCGTTTGGGGGCGATAGCGTCGAGTTCGTCGACAAATATGATGCTGGGTGCGTTTTGTTGGGCTTGCTGGAAGATCTCGCGTAGGCGTGCTTCGGATTCGCCGTAGAATTTACTCATGATTTCTGGACCGTTTATGGAGTAAAAGTTGGCTTCCGATTCGTTAGCTACTGCTCGGGCAAGTAGGGTTTTGCCGCATCCGGGTGGGCCGTGGAGCAAGACGCCTTTGGGGGGTTCAATTCCTAAGCGTTGGAATAGTTCGGGGTGTCTTAGGGGGAGTTCAACCATTTCTCGGACGCGCTGGAGTTCTTCGTGTAGGCCGCCTATGTCTTCATAGGTTGTTCGGGGTAACCCTTTGCCTTCCGGGGCGGGTTCGTTTAGTATGGTTAGACGGGTTTCGGTTGTAACTTTGATAATACCATGAGGCCGAGTTTTTGAGACCATAAAGGGTATGGCATGACCAAGCATCATAACCAAGGTAGTGTCACCCTCAACCAAAGTGCGTTCCATTAGGCGGTTTCGAACAAAGCTGGTAAAGTCATCATCAACGTTAAGACGCATATCCACCGGCGCTAGGGTGAGGGCCAAGGCGGTTTTGACTTTGGCAGGACGGATAACCACATACTCATTTATGGCCACCCCGCTGTTTTTGCGGGTAAACCCATCGATGCGGATGACATCGCGGTTTTGGTCTTCACTATAGGCGGGCCAAGCAATGGCACTTGTGGTACGTTTGTTAACAATCTCGATTACATCCCCAGCACTTATTCCCAACTTTTGCATTGTCCGCTGGTCGATACGTGCAATACCTCTGCCAACATCTCTTTGCCGTGCGTCTCCAACGCGTAATTGAACTTCACTCATCTATAAGGCTCCAAATAACTGTGTCACTTAAAGTGTCTGTTTGAAAAAGAACGCTTAACATATATAAACTTTAAAGCGATGCCGCCAACCAGCTAAACTAGGCGGCTTTAAGGAAAAAATAAACAAAAAAGGGTTAGTCGCGGCTGGTTCGCCGGATATTGAAAGCCTCTGCTTGGCTGACACCTGAAATTTTAGCAAGCGCAACCTCAAATTCTTCAACAAGCCCATCTAAATTCTCAGGAAAGCGCACCTGAACCAAAAGCGCCACCAAACCAAAAGCAATATCCTCAGTACCCCAACCCTCAATAGAGGCAGCCTGAGGCAAAATAGCTTTAACTTTTTCTTTTAGAGGCTCAAAATCTTTGACTATATCTTCAGGGAAAACTTTGTAAACAACAAGAATTGCACCCATCTATTTCCCTCTATGGCCCTTGAAAACCGCAATTAGGACACTTAAATAGTCTGCCAAATTTACGGCATTTACCATCGCGTTTAATTTGAATTTCACCGCAGTTAGGACATAGAAACTTTGTCGATTCGCTTCCCGGCGGGATAGGTTTACCGCAACTTGTACATGTGACCAGTGATAGTTTTTCCGACATAACTGACACTTCTTTATGTGCGAAATATTTGGCAAGCTCCCTTATATCTGCTATGCTCAAAAAACCCCCTTAAACACCAAACAAACAAACAACACCCACCAAAAACAGAAACCAACCCCAAACAAGCACTAAACAATCCGCCAACAACAAATAAACTACCAACAACCCAACACACAAAACCACAACTAAAATTTAAAAACCAAAACCACACAATTTATTACCACACAACCCATTTTCCCTAACCCAAAAAAATTCACACACAATAACAACCGCTTTTTAACAAACCACCATACACACAGATAACCTTCAAAGAATAAACCAAGAACCTGAAGAACCCAACACACAAACAGAAAAGCAATAGCACACTAACAAATAATACAAACCAGTTTATTCAGCGTAAACTAAGCGTGCTTTATATTTTGGTTTTTAGCATACACTGGCAAGAAGCGAATACTCATGTCTGATACTGGTGTAACTGTCAAGAAAAGCCAAGATTTCAGCGAATGGTATGTAGAAACCATTCTAAAAGCTGAATTAGCCGATTATGCGCCTGTGAAGGGTTGTATGATTATTCGACCCGACGCCTATGCAGTTTGGGAAAAAATCCAAGAAGTCATCAACCAAAAAATCAAAGCCACAGGCCACCGCAACACCTACTTCCCCATGTTCATCCCCGAAGCCTTCCTCAAAAAAGAAGCCGAACACTTCGAAGGCTTCACCCCAGAAGTCGCATGGATCACCCAAGGCGGCGAAACCCCCCTAGAAGAAAAACTAGCCGTCCGCCCCACAAGCGAAACCATCATGTACGCCATGTTTAGCAAATGGATCCGCAGCTGGCGCGACCTCCCCCTCAAAATTAATCAATGGTGCAACATTGTACGCTGGGAAACCAAAGCCACCAAACTCTTCCTACGCACCCGCGAGTTTCTCTGGCAAGAAGGCCACACCGCCCATGCCACCCAAGAAGAAGCCGAAGCCGAAGTACTCTGGGCCCTTAACATGTACAAAGAAGTCATAGAAAACTATCTCGCCATTCCTGTGCTCATCGGAACCAAAAGCGAGAGCGAAAAATTCGCCGGCGCCAACTATACCACAGCCCTAGAATCCATCATGCCCGACGGTAAAGCACTCCAAATGGGAACCAGCCACAACCTAGGCCAACACTTCGCCAAAGTCTTTGATGTCAAATACATCGGAGAAGACAAACAAGACCACCATGTCTGGCAAACCAGCTGGGGCATAACCACCCGACTCATAGGCGCCATGATTATGGTCCACGGCGACGACAAAGGCCTAATTATGCCACCCAAAGTCGCACCCACCCAAGTCGTCATTGTGCCCATTCCATTTAAAGGCCAAGAAGCAGAAGCCATCGACACAAAAACCAAAGAAATCGAGGCCACCCTCAAAGCCAAAGGCATAAGCACTATCCTTGACAACCGAACCGAATACACCCCAGGATGGAAATTTAACCAATGGGAACTAAAAGGCATCCCACTACGCATAGAGATTGGCCCCCGAGACGTAAAAAATAACCAAGTAGTTATGGTACGACGAGACACCGGCCAAAAAACATTTGTCAAAGACCAAGACATACCCACCACCGTTGAGCAACTCTTAGCAGATATTCAAGACAACATGCTAATCAAAGCCAGAACCATCCTTGACGACAAAACCACCACCGTACAAAACTACGAAGAATTCAAACAAATCGTGGAAGGCAAAGGCGGCTTTATAAAAGCACCCTGGTGCCTCGACCCCAAATGCGAAGCAAAAATAAAAGAACAAACAAGCGCAACCATCCGCATCCGGCCCTTCCAAAAAGAAGAACCAACCGCGCCCTGCATATTTTGTGGCAAAGAAGCAAAAGAAGTCGTCTACTTCGCTAGGTCATATTGACCTGCCCCGCTTTCTTTAATTTTTTAGTGCCTCTGGGTCATATTTACAGTTGTATCGTTTATTTTACTATGGCTTAGGTGGGAATGTTTATTTTTTGGGTCTGTGAGTTCTCTGGGGTACAGGTAACGGTATGTCAGGCATCAAAGTAACTAAGCGGGCAAGCAACATTGAATATGCCATACGGGACGTAACAATCCACACCAAAGACCTCATAGCAAACAACAGAAAAATCTACAATCTAAACATCGGCGACCCCGCGGCATTTGACTTCAAAACACCCCCCAGCCTAAAAGAAGCCCTCTGCAAAGCCATAGCCCAAGAAGACAACTATTACTCACCCTCAGAGGGTCTGCCTGCACTGCGAGAAGCAGTGGCACACAAGGAGAAAAAAATCAACAACGTCGACATAACAGCCGATGATGTTTTAGTCACCGAGGGTATCTCCGAGGGTATTCAGATGCTTTTGGGCGCCATTGTAGAGAAGGGAGATGAAATTCTCTTCCCCGGTCCAACCTATCCACCCTACATCAGCTACACTCACTTCTTTGATGGCACACCAGTCTCATATGAGACCATCGAAAAAGAAAACTGGCAACCAAATATTGATGATCTGCGCAACAAGGTAACAGAAAAAACCCGCGCGATCGTATTAATCAACCCCAACAACCCAACGGGAGCTGTCTATAACCACAAAACCGTTAAAGAGATTCTCGACATCGCAGGTGAGCACAATCTCCCAGTTATAAGTGATGAAATTTATGATCAGTTGACCTATGAAAAAACCTTTGTCAGCGCCGCCAATGTAACCACCGATGTTCCTGTGGTGATCTTGAATGGATTTAGCAAAGTCTATCAGATGACCGGCTGGCGATTGGGCTACATGTACTTTAAGGGAAAAAACAAACAACTCGAGGCACTAAAAGACGGAGTAGAAAAGCAGTGCCGCATACGTATCTGCGCCAACACCCCAGTTCAAATCGCCGCGACCGCTGCACTAAACGGACCCCAAGACTTTGTCAAAGACATCGTGGAGCGGCTAAAACAAAGACGCGACTTTAGCCATAAACGCCTAAACGAAATCGAGGGTGTATCTACAACCAAACCCGAGGGTGCATTCTATATTTTCCCCAAAATTGAGGGTATTGGTAAACGATGGAAAGATGATAAAGACTTTGTGATTTCACTGCTCAAAGCAACAGGTGTGTTAATCGTTAATGGAAGCGGCTTTGATCCTGTGTATGGCAAAGATCATGCACGTATTGTTTTTCTGCCACCCATCAGCGAATTAGAAAACGCCTATAACGCCTTAGAAGACTTTATCAAAAAAGACAAATAACAAGTAAATAAAAAACAAAAAAGTGTTTCCCTTTTTAGATTTTTGTTCCGTTCTTGGGGTCAGCGATTACGCTTTGGAATTCGGTTACCAATTTTTTGGTTATTGGTCCGGGTTTGCCGTCTCCGATTATGCGTTTGTTAACTTCTCGGATAGGTACCACTTCCATGGCGGTTCCTGTAAAGAATGCTTCATCAGCTGTTAGGATCATAAAGGGGGTTAGGTTGGTTATGGTTAGTTTGATGTCTAGTTTTTTACAGAGGCCAACGATTGCATCTGAGGTTATGCCTTCAAGTGCGCCGGTGCTGTTTGGTGGGGTTAGGACTTCGTTATTTTTGACTATGAAAATGTTTTCGCCCACGCCCTCAGCGACATAGCCGTTTGGTTCTATACATATGGCTTCGTCGGCGCCGTATGCGTTTGCTTCGATTTTACCCATGACACTGTTGAGGTAGTTGAGGGATTTAATTTCGTGAGTGGTGGCATCCACGGGGTTTCGTCGAACCCAGGTAAACGCCGCCGTTATACCGGTGTCTTTTGCGTTGCCGGCTTTGATGTTTATGGTGTCCGCAATGACTATGATGGAAGCTTTGGGACATTTGCGTGGGTCTAGGCCCAAATCGCCAACGCCTCGTGAGACTATGAGGCGTATGTAGCTGTCTTGCATGTTGTTTTTGCGCAGGGTGTCAATGACGGCTTGTTCGAGTTCTTGTTTCGTTAGAGGGATGGTTAGCATTATGGCATGTGCGCTGCGGTAGAGGCGGTTGATGTGTTCTTTTAGTTTAAAGACAATGCCGTTGTAGGCGCGGATGCCTTCAAAGACACCATCTCCGTATAGAAAACCGTGGTCATAGACGCTGATTTTTGCCTCTGATTTGGGGTAGTATGTGCCGTCGATGTAGATTTGAAGTTCATTGGTCATTATTTTTACTCCTGATGTTTTGTTATGTTGTTGGGTTGTCGGTAATTATAGGTTGTCACTGTGATTCATACGATTCATTTACATTTTGGGCTAACCGTGGAATGCGGGGCGTTTTGAGAGATAAAGCGGCAGGGGCAGGGGTTTGAAGGGTTTGCCGGCGATTTTTTCGGAGACTTTGGTTATGAGTTCTTCGGCGGTTAGGGTTTCTTGTTTGCCTTTTTCTTCGCGGATGCGTACTGAGAGAGTGCCGGATTCGAGTTCTTTTTCGCCTATCACAATGATGTAGGGGACCCATTCTTGTTCGGCTTCGCGGATTTTTTTCTGCAGTGTTGAGGAGGAGTCGTCTATGTCTACTCGGATGTTGTTTGCTGAGATTTGATGAGCTAATTGGGTGACGTTATCTAGGAACTTGTCAGAGAGTGGAATTAGGCGTACTTGGGTGGGTGAGAGCCACAGGGGCAACATGGGGGCTTTGCCGGTTATTTGTTCGCGGTAGGCTTTTTCTAGAAGTGCATAGATGTCGCGCTCGATTGCTCCGCTTGGACTGCAGTGCAGAATAAGGGGGTATTGTTTTTCGCCTTTTTCATCGACGTAGGTGATTTCGTAGCGTTTGGCGTTTTCGACATCGATTTGATCGGTGCTCAGTGCTGCGGCTTTGTCTTGGTTGTCTACAAAGTTGAGATCCCATTTAAGGGCGAAGTAGAAGAAGCGTTCATTCCAGACCTCAGCAAGCAGAGGTTTGCCAAACTTTTGGGCTAAGGTGGCGATGAATTCTTTGTGTTCAGCGTAGAAGTCTTTGGTGAAGCGTATGGCGATTTCATAGTCGTCTTTTACTAGTCCCATATTTGAGAGGACATCTAGGGAGAGTTCAAAGCGGGTCATGAATTCGATTTTGGCTTGGGGGTAATCTGCGCAGAATGCATGACAGTCAGGCATGGTAAATGCGCGCAGGCGTTTTAATCCTACGACTTCGCCGCTTTTTTCACGTCGGAAACTATAGCGGGTGAGTTCGAAGAGTTTGAGGGGAAGTTGTTTGTAGCTGATTTGGGCGTCATGGGCCATGAGGAATTGACCAAAGCATGCGGCAAATCGTAGAAAGAGTTCTTTGTCCTCGGATTTGAGTACGTATTGGCGGGCGGGGAACCGGTTGAGATAGCTTGCTAGGCTGGGATGGTTAAAGTCATACATTAGGGGTGTTTCGACTTCCATACCGCCGTATTGGGCTACACGCAAACTCACGTATTGTTCGAGGAGGGATTTTATCATGCGTCCTTTGGGGTACCAGCGGATGTTGCCCGGATCGCTACCGGATTCATAGTCGGCGATTTCAAGCCGCTTCATCAGAGGCACATGGGGCGGCATCTGGGTAACAGCGCGGGTTTTTTTGATTTCATAGTTGGCAAATTTTTGGAGATTGCCATATCCTTTGAATTTGAATTCTTCCACAGGCACCAAGCTACCATCGGTTTGGAGGATGTGCCAAAAAGATTTCATGGTGTCCTCGGCTTTGAGAGCGGCCGAGACGGGTTCTTCTTCTTTTTTACCCTCACAACTTGGAGTTACAGCCTGAGTTGAGGATGCAGTATAGCTACGGGCTAGTTCAGCTAGGGGGTGGCCTTTTATGGCTAGGGTGAATTGTTTGTTCCAGCCAAAGGGAGCACGAAAAGTCTCTATACCCTTTTGTTTAGAGTATGTTTCCATTTCTTTGATGAGATTAAATGCCTGGTTGGGTTGGGAGAGGTTGCTACTAAGATGTGCAAATGGATAGATGAGCAACCGATTAACTTTGAGTTTACCCAAAAATGCTCGGGCATCATCTATGGCGCGTTGTACCAAAGCGGTGTTGTCGCCTTCCTCGATGGCTGTGAAGAGCACAACAACCTCTTCAATACGAACTTCTTCTTTTGATGCCTCCTCAGCGATGTTGATTTCTTTTTCAATTGGTTTGAAAACTATGGAGTCAGAATGAAACTGGAGAATACGCATAGAAATAGCCTCTAACGCTTTTTATCCGTAGCGCCATTTGTCTAGGGTCTTGTCTTTTTTGGATTTCTTTTTGTAATCTTTGTAGTGTTCTTTACAGATATAGGCACGTTTCTCTGCACTGCCAACATTTAAGCCAGCAGCTTTAACTTTATCAACCGATATGGAACGTGCGGCTTCTCCGCTACAACCAGATACACTGCATTTTTCACCTTTATCTATACGACCCAAACAAGTCACGCTCAAAGGTAATGTTTACAACCGCTATTATAACGCTATTGCTTAAGTTCCTTTTCATCAACAACAAAACACCCAACAATAAAAGAAGCGAGTACTAACTTAACTATAAGTTTAGTTAATGTGACTCAAAACGCGTTCGCCCAAACGGTTCAATAAATTCAATTAAACGCCTGACTCAAAACACTAATCAACAATCAATTAACCTCCAAGAGGTAATCCTAAAAAGATGTCTATTTGTCAGATATTCTTGCATGCCGAGTTTGTTAGAGGTCTCTGATACTGGATTGAGCGGGTTTGTCAGAGACTAAATAGTTTGAAGACGAAATGTTGCTATTATACCCATTAGATGAAGTCATTTTGGAAAGGTTTGCTGTGGCGCTACAAACAAGTTTTAAATATGCAGTTACAAGAGTTAATACACATAGAATAAGCAATCGCTCTTAAAAAAACAGATAATGGAATAGACAACTATGAAAAAAATATTTGTATTAATTTTAATGGTGCTTATCTGCACAAGCAGCTACGCACTAATAATCCCCAATACAAACGCCGAACCAATACTACCCAATACAAACCCATATGAAATCAACCCCCGACAAACAGAAGGCCTAACAAGCCTAAGCCGCACCCTTGGCCTAAACCTGCCCGACTACACTGATATCACCGCACAAACCTACCCCCCAAGACAATACGCTGATGCTGTGCCACAAGAAGACATCCGCTACCAGCTCCAATCCCCCACAAACACTCTAGATGTCCTCTGCTCCTTTGTTAATGATCAACTGCGAATGATCCATATCCTAGAAAATGAAGGCCGCCCACACCTAGTAAAACCCGCCGAGAACATAATTGAAATGACACGAAATATTCTTGATAACTGTGCTCAATACACCAAAGACCCAATCTACACCCAACTCCGCACCCAACTAAATGAGATACCACCCAACCAAAACACCACCCTCACATCTGAAAACATTAAACTAGACGTAACCCACACCGACCAAGGCACAACTTTTCGGTGGACCTACACAACAAATGGCGTAGAAGCCCCCGACAAATGTGTTGTAATACACTACAAAGACGGCTCTCTGGCATACTTTATTGATAATTGGAACATCTACAAAATCGCAAACACCAACCTTAACCTTACCGAAGCTGAAGCCATAGAAATCGCGCTTCAAGCCGCCAATGATTATTCTTGGAAAATCGGTGCAGACGACTACGCCGTTGAGGTGAAGAACTTTAATGTCACCCAAGCCATGGTTATAGATACTTATCTTATGAATATGCCTTCTGCTGATAATGTTCGGGGTGAGCTTTTATCGCTTTATCCTCTTTGTCATGTCTGGGTTAGTTTAGATAAATTCTATCCCGGCAATGTTTATGGGATTGAGGTTTTCATATGGGCTGATACAAAAGAGATCTGCTACGTACATGAACGCATCTCCACGCTGGATCCACCAGAAGAATTAGTTGCCAGCAATGAGGATGTATTTGGTACACCCCCACCAGTGCAAGTACAAACCACTTCCTCTCCTGCAATGATGATGTTTTTGTTGGCTGGGGTGGGGGTTTGTGCGTTGGGTTTGGGTTCAGTACTTTTGGTTAAAAAGCAGGCTTTGGATAAGCGCTTTTTCAAACTCAGCGGTGTCCTGCTCTGTCTGATCTTGGCAGCCTCTATGTTTGTCTCCCTTGCAGTGGTTAGTGGTGTGGAACCCACTCGTCGAGCTGTAATCTGGGGGTCGGAGAGCACCGGAGCAACCTCAAACCCGCCGCCTAGTAATCCCTATAGCCCCAGTACACGCAAAACTCTAGACGAAATTAATGCACAGCGGAACATAGCCTCTACTATTTCTAGTTACTTTAAAAATGATGGTTATGTATCAGAGAATTATCAGGGTGCGGGAACTATTAAAGCCCAAGTTTTAAATAACATAACAAAGAGCCAAACTTACAGTAAATCGGCACATATTGATTTTAACCATGGTGTAGGCACCGGTCCAGCTCCGAATGGATTTCACTATATGTTTGAGGACAACATTGGCACAACAGGTTCTGGGACTCCGTCGAATAATGGTGTTTATGACCACGAAATTCACAACAAAATAACCAGTGGAAATACCTTTTTTACCTTTATCAATACCTGTAAATCTGCAAGCATTGGCCATATTAATGGGTATTCTTTGGATCCTACTCAGGGTATTGTCAGTGGTACTGGTCAGGCGCGGGGCATGCCGTATGCATGGACCAATAAACTGGTGGGTTCTGCAACCTCTTCACCTCCATCAGGTTACATGAGTAAAAATGGCTATACTGCCTCTGACAGCGGCGCTTTCTGCTACATCGGCTTCACCAACGGCTCACCCGCCCTCGCCCATTACATACAGACGACACATAAGTATGTCGATTATTGTGATTGGGTTGAGAGTTTCTTTTATTATGCTCTTCACTATGATTTGACTGTTAATCAGGCGCTGGATCATGCTTCGCAACAACGTTTCACCATGAACTTTGGCGCAACTCAGCTCTACAACGGTTTTACTGCAGTATGGCCCTTGTATTATAACGGCTATTGGCATTATGAGGACGAACCTGGCTGTACTATGGCTGTTTATGGGAATGGGAATATTCGTTTATATGAATACTTTGTTCATTATCCCTATGTCAGTTCTAGTTCCACTTATTCGGGATCTGTTGGTTTGCCTAATGGTTTTACAGGTGCATACTCTAATGGCGGTTGCACACGATTATATGCTCCAAATGTGAATGATCAAGCATGTGTCACAGGAAGCATGGGCTATAGCGGAGCCGATCAGGCTAGAGGCCGTATATGGATTTATGGTTCTGCATCTGACTACACTAGCCGTCTTCGAGTGTATGTCTCTAACGACAACATCAACTGGTATCTGGTAAACAACAATGTCATTGTAAATACGGGCAACTCGTACTGGATTGACTGCGGCAACTATGCAAGCAACTTCAAATACATCTCGTTTGCAGTCTATCGTGAACACAATAACGACTACCGCAACCTCATCTACATAGATAACGTACTAGTCCTTCCACCCACACCCTAACCTGACAAAACAACACCCTTTTCTTTTTCTTTTCAACAATACCTTCAATTATTTTATAGGTCTATCTCATGATATCTTTTTATTACGTAAACTTTAATAATAAATAAAGTGTAATTGTTGCGGATGTTTATGCGTAGAACGTTTAGTTTTGTGTTTGTTTTGTTTTTTGTATGTGGGTTGTTTATATCGTTGTTTGGGTCTGTTGGGTCAGTGTCGGGTTTGGTTGGGGATTCGTGGGTTTCAAAGGCATCCATGAGTCAAGCCCGGGATGGATTGGGCGTTGTTGCTGTAGATGGTAAAATTTATGCTATCGGCGGATCCACCGAAAACCACAGACAGGACTGGAACAATTATCATATGGGTGAGTTTGTTGGGACCAATGAGTGTTATAATCCAGCCACAGATACTTGGGTTATCTTAGCAGATATGCCTACCCCGCGATCCAATTTTGCCATAGCCGCCTATCAGGACAAAATTTACTGCATAGGCGGCATAAATGGCACAAAACTCGATGATCAATATGGCATACGCACCACGACTAATTATTGCAATATAGTTGAAGTTTATGATACTGCAACCGATAGTTGGAGTACCAAAACGCCTATGCCCGGTTCTTCCTACAAGATGTCAGCAAGTGTGGTGGACGGCAAAATTTATGCCATACGGGCTCCTACGTTTATGTGTTATGATCCGGTGCTCGATACTTGGACAGATAGGGCTAAATTGCCTACGGCACCCTATAATCAGGATTATTATCCTGTTTCAGTTGTGCTGGATAACAAGTTCTTTTTTACCAGCGATATAGTGTATAAGCATATGGTTGAGGGGGTTATTTTTGGTCCTGATGGGCGCCCAGACTGGGATGCTATGCATACTCTTGAGGTGCGGGGGGTTTTTGTTTATGATCCTAGGCGTGATGTGTGGTGTGAGGGTGAGACTCGGGAGCGTATTGTGCATTTGGGTGGTGCTGGTGCGACTACGGGTGTTTATGCGCCAAAAAGAATCTATGTCATGGGCGAAAAACCCGAGTTTGCCGGTGAGCTGGAGATGGAGCTTGCGCAGGGAACTAATCGGGTTTATGATGTGGCAAGCGATTCTTGGTCGGATGGAGCGCGTATGTTTACGCCTCGGTTAGGGTTTGGGGTAGCAGTTGTAGATGACATCTTATATGTTGTGGGAGGCCGGACGGATCAAACATTTGTTTCTGCTGTGAATGAGGCGTATATACCAATTGGGTACAGTTCAGTTGCTATGCCTACTCCCTCAGAGCCTTTCTTCAAATATGTTGCTACCACCGCTTTAGTGCTGACAGCTGGAGCGACCGCAATAGTTTCAGCACAATATTTTAAAAAACAACGAAATAATAGAGAAAAATCACCTCAGCTTTTTGTGAACGTAAACTTTAAGAATAAATCGCAATAGCCATAGATGCGTATGAATGGAGCGGTTTTTTTGTTTTGCTAACTTGGTGTTGCAGGTATCTTGATAGAGTTGGATAATTCCTCAAAAGCTATACTCTAATAGAAAAACCCAAAACGCCAAACAGAATACACAAAGCATACACCAAGAACAGACACTATAGAGACCATGATACCATTGCGAATTGTCGGAGGAAGTCATTTACTGTTTGATGTAGTTTTCACATATGGTTTGGGCTCTTTGGTAGATTTGGTCTTTTTTGCCTAGGTAGGTGGGGCCTATGCCTTCTACAACAAATGATGCGGCAGCTGAACCTACACAAGCACACCACATCAGGTCCTTTTGTCGTATGTACTCGGTTAGAAAGCCTCCGATAAAGACATCTCCTGCACCGGTTGGGTCAACGAGTACTTCGGGGGGATATGCAACTATGTTGTATTGGGTGCCCTCGATGGAGAGAAGGGCTCCTTTGGCGCCGTTGGTTATGATGACTGTTTCTATGCCTACATCGTGAACTGTTCTAATTGCGGCTTTGAGTTCTGATTTGCCTGTTAGGGCATAGAGTTCGTTTTGGGAGGATTTGTAGATGTTGACTAAACTAAAGATGTTGTTGTCTATGAGGTTGTTTGTGCTTACGTTTCCTTCTTCATCGAAACTGCGTAACAATCCTTGGGGGTCAATGGATAGTATGTCGGCGACTTTTTTGAGTTCCTCAGCAACTTCAAAGGAGATTTCGTTAGCAATTGGAGCTAGGTGAACGGCTTTTGCGTGGAAGTCTTGGGGGATGTCTTGGAGGGTTAGGGGGTTGCCTTTGCTTTTTAGTTTGAGGGTACGTTCGTTGAGGTCTTTTGTGTAGGTGAGTTCAAAAGCTGTTGTGGATAGTTGGGGGTCTTTTGTTATGGTTGTGATGTTGATACCTTCTTGTTCGAGCCACCAAAGATATGCTTGGGGAAAGTTGGCGCCGACTTTTGAGATAATTGCAGCGGAGGCGTCGAGTTGTTTTGCGGTAAAGGAGGTATAGGCTGTGGCTCCGCCTAATACGTTAAAGGGCATTTTTCGGGTTGGCAATACAAGGGTGTCGACTGAGAAGTGGCCGGCTACTGCTATGTCAAAACAGCTTTGTGCCATATTGTAATCAACTCAATAATGAAGTCGACCTATTTGAATTAGCCCAGTTCTAATAACCACTAGAGATACGGAGGGTTGGTAAAGTTTTAATATATTTAGGGTCGATTTGCTTTGGCTATGGCATTAGCCCTGGCAGGCGCCAAAACCGCAACCGTATGGATGCTAAATGCCTACCATTACAAATGGAGAAGTACAAGTGAAGTTGTTGGAATTTGCGCTTTTGGCAACTGGCGCAGTTGCTGGAGCTTATTTGCGCTATCGCATGGTAGAATCGCCTCTAACAATTTGTGGATTACCCATAAATATCATGCTTGTAAACGTAGCGGGAAGTTTTATTTTGGGTTTGTTCTCCATTTTTTTGGTGACGCTAAATCTGAGTTCGCAGTATGGGCTTTTGGTTGCTGTGGGTTTCTGTGGTTCGTTTACCACCATGTCCTCTTTTGCCCTAGAAACCACCACTCTGCTTGAAAAAAACCAGTTAGCGATGTTGGCTCTAAATATTTTGGCAAATGTAGGGTTATCAATTGGTGCAGTCATTGGCGGCAGAACCACAGCTAATATGATAGTGGAAAAATTTATGCACTAAAACGGACTACTGCTAAAACCAAGTTTGGAACCTAAAGCTTGTTAGGCTCACAATATAATCATAAAAACACATGCATTCAGATGTTTGGAGAGTAAGGTAAGGTATATTAAGAGTTTTTTTCTTTTGAATTCTTGATTTTTGGTGAGATTATGGAGAAAGTAAGAACGTTTACTCTACCCAAACTACCATACGACTACACTGCATTGGCACCCTACATATCGGAAGAACAATTAAAAATTCACCATACCAAGCACCATCAAAAATATGTCAATGACGCTAACGTCCTCTTTGCCAATATAGATGAAGCTATGAAAACAGATACCCAAATGGATTACTGGGTTAAATTTGGATACGTGAAAACACTTGCTAAAGAACTTGCCTTCAACGTAGGCGGCCACATGTTACATACTATCTTTTGGGAAAATATGGCACCCACAAATAAAGGCGGTGGAGGACAACCACATGGAGCTATTGGAGAGTTTATCAACAAAGAGTTTGGCAGTTTTAACACTTTCAAAAAACTATTCTCAGCCGCAGCCGCAAGCACCGAAGGTTCAGGCTGGGCAGCCCTTGCTATGCAACCCTGCATAGAGCGGCCCATCATAGTTCAGATTGAAAAACACAACATCAATCTCATTCCCAATTTCCAAATTCTAATGGCCATAGATGTCTGGGAACACGCCTACTACCTAGACTACAAAAACGAACGACCAAAATTCATAGAAGCCTTCTGGAACATAGTCAACTGGGACAAAATCAATCAAACCTTAGCCACCATAAAATAAGATTAAACTGACTTTTGTCAGTTACCTTCTTTTTTAACCTGAGCGGTTTGTTCTACTTCTTTTAGCACTGCACATTGTCGTTTGGTATAGCGAGTTGTTACACCCTTTTGCAGATAGATCGATATGGCAGCCAGACTTTTTGTTGGGTCGTTGCGCATGGTAATGGCGTGTAGGTGGAATAGTTTTATGCCCACGGGATCTTTGGATATTTGTCCGCTGGCTAATTTTAGTGCCAAAATAATAGCATCGTTGATTGAGCCGCCTGCTGCAACGATCTTTATTTTATCAAATTTAGCTAGGCGCAGAAGACTTATGGTAAGTAAACGCTCAACTGTGGCAACTCGGCTAACACTCACAGTCTGCTCGGCGGCATCAATTAAGTCTTTGTCCTCGCGCGCAGCTAATGCGGCATAATCACCTGCTTCTTTTTGGGAAAGATGGGCGGAAACAGCCGCCACCCGGCCCAATGGCGGGACTTCGATAGAGGCTATGTCGATGTCATCAACATAGACTTTAGCTATATCTGTGGCCATGTTGATGGCTGCACAAGCTAAAAACAGGGAATCGTTTAAGCCGACAACGTTTACTTCACCTGACTCAAGTACATCGGTTAGCATGCTTTCAACTACATCAGTTGTTTTTGCTGAAGCATCTGTGGGTTTGAGAAGTATGATTTTTCCTGTGAAATCTTGACTCATATCTGCACCAATAAATACTCAGACAACAGCAAATATAACGCTTGCCGATAAAAAAGACTAAGGGGGCGGAGTGATTTTTATTGCAGCCGCAGGGCACTGTAATTGGCAGGCTAGGCATTGTATGCAGTCTTTGTCGCGGGCAGGATCGGCTTTTCGATTGGACAGTGGATGATCGGGCGTATTTACCATATCGTAGAGTGCAACAGGGCAAACATCAGCACATACGCCATCGCCAACACAAACATCCCAATCCACCGCTACGTTAGTTCCGTGGATTCCAAGTTTAGCAGGAGGTTCAACAGGCCCCCAGACTTTATGACCACTATGTTCACTTACAACTTGACGCCTAGTTTGAAAATCAGAATCAATCGGCAAAAATTAGTCACCATAACAATTTAGAAAAAGATATAGTTAAGGGTTTTCTTCAAGCTGCAACCAAAAATTCAGAACTATATTCAAAGAAAAACAAACTAATCGATCAAACAGAGACAAGCTATCAAATGTTGTTACTATTAGGATTAACAAAAAAAGAAAAAGGGTTGATTGAGTTTGTTTTATGGTTTTTTGTTTAGAATAAAGATCGTTGCAATACCGACTACTATTATTGCAATGACTATACCGATGACTGCTGGGATAAAGTATTGATCTGTTATGGATGGTTCGGTTGTTGGTGGTGCTTGTGTGGGTGCTGCTTCGTCAACTGCAAAGGCCGCGTTTGAGCTTGAGCCATAGAGACCGTTGTTGCCTTCAAAGGTTGCAGTTACTGTGTATGGGCCAGTGATGTCAGGTGTCCAGTTAAAGCTGTAGAAGCCGTTTATGTCAGTAGTTGCAGTTCCAATCACACGTACATTGTTGTTTGCATCGGCGACGCTGATTTTTACGTTAACGCCTGTAAAGTTGGTGGGTTTTGGTTGTTGCATATAGACGTATTCCATCAGAGCACTCATAGATGCATCAGAGGCAACTGGGATTCCGTTGGGGAATCTGGAGGCCTGTTCATGCTGTTTGGTGCCTGCGGATATGTCTGTAACGGTTCCGCTGATAACTACGCTCTGGCCAGCGGTAGCGGCCAGACTTGGAGCGTTTACAGTGGTTTTAGTTGGACCTTTGGCAATGCAGTAGAGTTGGTTGTCGTAGTAGTTGTAGTATACTAGTGAGCCATCGGCTAGAATACTGGTAGAGGTTCCGGTTCCGCCGGTTTGGCCTGCCCAGCCTAGCATCTTGTAGATTTCTTCACCGGTAAAAGCGTCTATGCAGTATGTGCAGAAACCCTTGTATAGGGGAGCGTTTGGTGAGTGTTGATTGTTAAAGGCGTAGACTTTTCCATCAGCAATTGCTGATATAAAGGTTGGCATAAGACCCCAAACTGTATCTAAACCGCTGTTTGTATTGTTGTATCTCCAAAGTAATGATCCGTTTGTAGTGTTATAGCAGAAGATTTCGCCGCCAAAGCCTTGTGCATATAGATTGCCATATGCAGTGACTGCTCTTTGACCTGAACCTGAACCGCTACTAAAGTATTGCATTGCGTTGAGGTCTGTTTTTGTTGGACCCCAGAGGAGCTTACCGTCTTTGAGGCTGTAGCCTAGCCATTGCATTGTTTCAGCATCAGTCATAGTCCAAACTCGGTTAACTGGATCGAGAGGACCAAGCGTTCGTGTCATGTTGCCAGATGGTGCAGCATAGGATTGTTTCCATAATAGTTCGCCTGCTTTGTCTTCTTCCAAGTTTAGTGCCCAAACTGTGTATGGGTCAGGGGTGCCTCTGTTTGTGCTTACGCCTGCGGTTACGGCTGAGGTTGTTCCGAGAATTATGTCACCAGGTAGAACATATGAAATAGTAGGGATAGCAGATGTGCCGGTTAAATCAGCTTTTATGGTTACATTCCATGAATATGCATCGCTACAGTCAATGTTTTTGCCTACTGGACGGTATTGTAGAGCGTTAGTGCCGGTTCCCGGTGCGCCTGCGGCAACATTTGGTGCAGCAGTCCAATTCCATAGAGCCAGCCAGCCAGTCTTTGTAGTAGAGTCGTAGTTTAGGAAGTATTTGACAATCTCACCGTTCTCTGTGTACGCAATAGTTCCGCCATTTGGGACACCAGTAAGGTTGAATAGATTATTGCCCGTTAGTGGGTCATATGCTATCCAAGTTTGGTTTGCTATTGGTGAAGTATTGTTATTTGGATCTGTTCGGATGTTAACCATTTGCCATAGGTAGCCGCTTGGTATAACGCCGTGTTGGTTGGGTGATTCATAGCAGTAGAGTTGGCCAAAGGTTGGGTTGATGTCGGGGTTTGTCCAGAGTACTTCACCGGTTCTCAAATCCATGCAAGTGTAGGCGCCACCGTTTTGACTGCCTTCTGGGGGTTTGAAGTAAAGTCTGCCATTTACGATTAGTGCATTTACAAATCTGCCTTCGTATGAACCGCCTGAATAGTATGTAACACCTTCAATAGCAGTGTCTGATCCACCGACAATCCCGCCAGCTTCAAGTGGGCTGGTCCAAAGTATGTGGGAGCTTTCTGGTCCGGTTCCGCTGGACTGCCATAGGTTAAATCCACTTTGTTGGAAGGTTCCAAGTGAGTTAGAACCCAGCCAGTGTGAGGCTATGGAGTACCATAAGAAGTTTGAGCCAAATATCGGGCGTGCCCAGTACTCTGTTGGGAGAGGTGTAAGGGGACTTACGTTGACTGGTTCGGTTTGTACTGTTAGGGTTGTTGTTGCGTTAGCAGGCAGGTATTTTAGTCCATAGCTGTTTTGCTGTGCATTAGTTGCATTCCAAGTGTATGTTTGTCCTGCATATATGAAAGTCAAGTTGTAGGTGCCGGGTTTAGTAGGTGTGAAGCTTGTCGATTGAACGCCTGTTGTGTCAGAAATAACATCCCAAGTCTTGGTTTCTGTAACGCCATCAGGGTCTGTTATGATGAGTTTGTAGTCATGTCGTCTAATATTGTTGGCCTCTGATGCATCAGGTAAGGGAACGTCAACCCACATTGCAACATAGGTTGTTTGACCTACGCCGATGGGATTGGGTGCCACCGAAACGAAAGCATAAGAAGCCATTTCGCCTGAACGTTGGGCATTAGCAATTGGTGCATATAGAATTGTTGTTGCAATCATTGAGGTTAGAAGCAGTATGCTAAGTATAGTCAAGGTTTGTTTTTTCATTTTTTCTTATCTCCTATTTTTTGTAGGGTCTACAGAGTGGCAAATAACTTTAAACGTTTGTAGCAAGTACGACTGCTGACAAACATCAAATGGGGGTATGATTGGGAAAATCTTTAAAAAGCCAACTACACCTAGTTTTTAAAGGAGAGTGCCATCATCCAAGACCCCAAAGTCCTTGACGCACTTATGCAACTAGGACTCACCGAGTTACAGGCTAAAACCTACCTAACACTCACACGCATAGACAAAGCAGAAGTAAAAAAAATCGCCAAAACTTCAAACATCGCCAGACAAGACCTCTACCGCATACTCCCCGCCCTTGAAAAACTCGGACTCGTAGAACAAATCATAGCCACACCCAAACTATACAAAGCCCTACCCCTAAACGAGGGCACCACAAAACTTTTCCAAAAAATAACCGAAGAACACACAAAACTCAAAGACAATCTCACCCTGCTAATAAAAAACCAAGAAGAAAATCCCACCGGCCCAATGCAGGACAGCGACACAGAATTTGTAATAACCTCAGAAAAAGAACGCCTAATAAACAGACTCGAAAAACCAATCGCCACCGCACACAGCTGCGAAATGATGCTGCCTAAAAACACACTAAATTTTATAATATTTAACCTCTATGAAGCCCTAGAAACCGCCGCCTCAAAAAACGCAAAAATACAAATCATAACACAAAAAGCAAACCTCAACCCAACCACAGAACGCAAAATCACAAAACTAACCACCTACCTAAACTTTGAAATCAAATACAACCTAACAAACGAAATCAGCATCATCATCCTAAACCAAGAAGAAGTAAACATCGGCCTAACTGAGGGAAACGAAATCCCAAACCTATGGACCAACAACCCCCAAATCCTAAAACTATCCCAAACAACATTCAAAACCCAATGGAACAACAACACCAACACCAACCAAAACAACAATAACACAACCGAAAAAGAAAAAGAAGAATAAAAATAAGGAAAAAATAACCAACACTATTTTTTGGACAACACACAACTATCAACCAATTATTCAAACCCAAACCAGCAATCACAAAACAACCCCCTTATTGATTGAACAATCACACAGCTACTCAGCAGCACAGCAAGCACACCAACTAACCCACACCCGCCATACCAGCAACCAACAGATAATATGTAGAGTCGTTTCGTTTCTGTCCAGTTTTTAGACAGACCCAGAACAGTTAGTTGCTGTGGTGTTTGGGGATTGCTTGAGGAAGCATTTGAGGTTGAAAGGTTTATCTATTTGTTAAATTCGTATTAATTTAGGGAAGTTTTATTTTTGGAACAGTTTGATGTTTTAGTTGTTGGTTCGGGTTCGGGGATGTTGGTTGTCTCCGCCGCAGTAGAACAGGGATTCAAAACAGCATTAATTGAAAGTAACAAGATGGGCGGCACATGCATAAACACCGGCTGTGTCCCCTCAAAGATGCTGCTCTACCCCGCAGAGCTGCTTGCCAACATAGCTGAAGCCGCAAAGATAGGTATAAAAACCGAGCACAACGCGGTAGATTTTGCCAACATCATGAACCGCATGCGAGCCCTCACCCAACATGACACAAAACACCTAGCCGCCTCGGTAGAGATCACACCCAACCTAACATGGTTTAAAGACCCAGGCGAATTCATCTCAGACTACACCCTACAAAGCGGCAACCACACCCTCACAGCTAAAAAAATATTCATCGCCTCAGGCGCCCAAACCACCATCCCAAAAATCAAAGGCCTCCAAAACATCAACTACCTCACAAACGAAACCGTACTCCAACTCCAAACCCAACCCAAAAGCATCCTTATTGTGGGAGGAGGCTACATCGGCATAGAATATGCCCACTTCTTCTCAGCCCTTGGCACCCAAACCACCCTAATCCAACGCTCCAACCATATTCTACCCCAAGAAGAACCCGAAATATCAGAACTTTTGCTAAAAGAATTATCCAAACGCATAACCATCTATACAAACTGTGAAGCCCTCGAAGTCAAAAAAGAAGAAGAAAACCAAAACATAACTCTAACAACCCAAAACCAAACAACCAAAACACAAAAAGAACTCACCGCACAAACCCTCATGATAGCCACCGGCCGAAGCTCCAATGCGTATTTGCTCAAGCCCCAAAAAACAGGCCTCCACCTCAACGAACAGGGATTTATCACAGTCAATGAACATCTAGAAACCAATAAAGAAAACATCTATGCCTTTGGAGACGCCATAGGTAAACAGATGTTTAAACATGCCGCCAACTATGAAGCCGGTATAGTGTGGCACAATGCTACCCATGATCACAAAGTAGCCATGAACTTTGATGTCGTGCCCCGAGGCATTTTTACCTATCCTCAAATTGCCGCAGTTGGACTAAGTGAACAGCAAGCCAAACAATACTACAACATCTTAGTCGGTATTGCAGCATATCGAGATACAGCCATGGGCGCAGCTATGGGTTTTCCAGAGGGCTTTGTCAAAGTCATTGTAGAGAAAGAAACCGGAAAAATCTTGGGCGCACACATAATCGGACCCGAAGCAACCGTGCTCATTCAAGAAATCACCAACGCCATGGCCAGCGGCAACGGCGACTACAGCCCCATCGCACAAGGCATGCACATACACCCAGCACTAAACGAAGTGATACAAAACGCCTTTATCAACCTACACCAACACAACTAACCCCAACAAACCCAACAATAACAACAAAACAAGCTGGATAGCTAACAGTTATATGCGCCCAAATCTCCAGTTTATTGGGGATATTTTTAGATGCAATTTTCAAAGGTTTCTGGAAAGAAAAATGAACATAAAGTAGCACTCTACGCACTTAGCACTTGCGTTTGGTGTAAATTAACTAAACAATTTTTAAGCGACAACAATATCACCTACGAATTTGTCGACGTAGATCTCCTAGACCCAAATGACAAAACCCAAGTACACCAAAGTATCACAAGCAAAGGCGGAACCCTAAGCTACCCAACCATCATCGTGGATGACAAAACCATCATCACCGGCTTTCGCAAAGACAAACTCAAAGAGGCCCTAAAAATTTGAACCCGACCCTTGAAACTGTTCGCAAACGTGCAGAAACCGACGCAAAAACCAATGGCTACTATCTCATCCCACAACCCGAACTGCTCCAAATGTTTCTTGAAGGCCTAAAAACAAACGAAGAGCGATTCGGCTACCCCGTTTGCCCCTGCCGACTAGGCACAGGAAACTTGGACCTAGACCGAGATATAATATGTCCCTGTGACTACCGGGACCCCGATGTTGCCCAATACGGCGCCTGCTACTGCCGGCTCTATGTCAACAAACCCACCTACGAAAGCCAAAACCTACCCCAAGTCCCCGAACGCCGACCTAAAGAAAAAATAGAACGTGCCTATGGCACAACCACACCCCCACAACAACAACAACCCTCCACAACAAATACTACACCAACAAACCCCCAACCCCAAACAATCACACCAAAACAATCCCCCGAAATTAAAAAGACTCTGTGGTACTGTAAACAGTGTGGATATGTTGTTTACCGAGAAGACCCACCCTATGTTTGCCCTATCTGTAAAGCAAAACAAGAAATGTTTACAAAAATCACTGCAAACATAGAATTCAAAGAATTTACCAGCAACTCATAACGGTAACAAAGCAACTTGCAGTTAGGCCCTTCACAGGTCCGAGAGTTTGGCAGGGTACAGGGTAATTGTTGGGTCACTATTCTTCTTCAGGGACTTTTGTGTGAAATAAGAAACAACCGCTCTACAATCGACAACTACTTGTAGAATGTTTTTGCTGTTTAATCAACATGTTTAATACTTTTGAAATCAAAGTAATAACCAAAGTATTTGGCGAAGTAAATTGATTGATGAGGAAATCCAAACACTTCTACATCGTTTTGATAGGTTAAACACTAAAACAGCCACACCAATCCGATGTTTAATCCTTAGTTTGCTTAGTTACTTTATAGATGGGATCCAATATCGAGAACTAAAAGCGGCCCTAAAAATCTCGGATGGAAAACTCGTATCCAATCTAAACCAATTAAAAACCATGTGTTATATTACCAAAACAACGGTACAGATCGATAAAAAAACAATTGACATCTACACCTTGACTGAAAAAGGCAAAAAGGAATTAAACAAAATTATCGAATGGACAAAAGCCATAGAAACAATAGCTAACAAGGGGTACCCATAAAATGTCAAATATTGATAAAGTTATTGCAGTTCTTAAGCATTTAGAGTTATCGCCCAAGGTCAAATGTAAACAAGATTATTGCGGGCGTTTCTTCACTCAAAAAACGGTCTTTTTAGCACAGGCTTTGGGTATAGACCTAAATTATGTGTTTTCGCTCTATATCGCTGGACCATATTCGAGAGGTCTTGCCATTGATTACTATGCTAACGCGGATAAAGTAGAAGTATTAAACTCAAACTATATTTTAACAGCAGACGAAACAATAATTCTCGATAGAATAAAAAATTGCTCAAAACTCTATGAGAGTATGTCACTTTTGGAAGCGACTACAGCGGCGGTATACATAAAACAGAGCAACCCCGAGATATCAGAGGATGATTTATTTGCGGTACTCAAAGACCTCAAACCCAAACTTACCGAATATGATAGATTAATAGGTATACAAAAGTCCAAATATCTGCTCTTTAAACCGGAGTATTTAACTGAGGAGATAAAACAGGAACTTGCCGCATGGGAAAACATCGATTAGACGGTTAGTTTAATGCATAAAATTCAGCCAAAAGATATTTGGATAATACATCTCCCAGATACACAAGCCAACGAACAAACAGGAGTCCGTCCAGCACTTATTTTAGCAGTTCATTTTGATACAGCCATATCAGTAGTTGTGCCTCTGACTAAAAACTTGGAAACACTTCGTTTTGAATATACCTATAAAATAGCAAAATCTCAGGCAAATGGGTTAACATCTGACTCAACAGCGCTAATTTTTCACATACGTTCTCTGGCAAACAGCACCATAAGATTTAAAGAGAAAATTGGAACACTTGAAGAAACTGATTTTAAGAAAATCAAAGAATTAATCAAATCCTACCTCGCCATCACATAAAGATAAAGAAGTTAAGGGGTAGTGGATTTTTCGATTTGTATCTCGATTTTATGCCAATTTGCATCTACCCCATGCAGAGTTGTCACCGCACCGGCTATGGTTCCAGTAAGAATCGATTCAACAAACTCGTTTAGAGGGATGCTTTTGTTATCTACAACTAATTTTACGCCCATATGAGCACCAAACTAGTTTAGGCAGAGAGAGCAAAAAAGATTACGCAAACATCTCAAGCAGATGAGCAGAAAGCAGAGTTAAAAACTAAGGTGTGTAGATATTGATAGAGGTTTATTTGTGATTAATCTTGAACCCAAAGAGCGCGTCCAAAAGATCATAGAGCTTCTTGAGCAACAGTATCCCAAAGCTAAAACTGCGCTTACCTACACCACACCCCTTGAGATGCTCATAGCCACCATGCTCTCGGCACAGACCACTGATGTTCGAGTTAACCTCGTAACCCAGAGGCTCTTTAAAAAATATCACACCGCCCAAGATTACGCAAACGCCAACCTAAAAGAACTAGAAATAGACATTCACTCAACAGGCTTCTATCACAACAAAGCCAAAAATCTCAAAGCCTCATGCCAGATACTTGTGGAGAAATTCGACGGTCAAGTCCCCAAAACCATGACAGAGCTACTGGAACTACCCGGGGTAGCACGTAAAACCGCCAATGTTGTGCTCTACAACAGCTATGGCATAACCGCAGGTATTGCGGTTGATACACATGTGATACGACTTTCCAAACGACTCGGACTAACAAAACATAAAGATCAAGATAAAATCGAGAAAGATCTCATGACATTGACGCCTAAAGAGAAATGGATGAAACTAACAGATCTGCTAATCTTTCATGGACGCCAAGTGTGCATGGCAAAAAACCCCCGATGCGAGATTTGTGTACTCAACAAAATCTGCCCCAGTGCCTTCACCTTCAACTAACCAGAACAAGGTTTAGAAAAAATCAGTACAACGGACACACTATTATAATGACATAAATTGGCTGATAGCTTGTGTTTTTACGTTATTTTGTGTTAATTCGAGTTAGCAGAAACCTATAGTCTTTTAAATCACTGATTACCTGAGCAACATCTGTCAGCTTGTTTTTGCAACCATTTAGCCGCCCACGCTGTCAAAAGAGAAATCTACGCCTAATGCAAAGACTCAGGAGGGGTACAAACATCAAACCGACTAGAGTACACCTGTATGTATCGATGTGAAAAAACAGTTTCTATGGTGTGGATGTATTGGAAAATGGCACAGATGGTTAATTGCGTTTTGTTATTTTTCGTTTACAGTTTTAGGATTCAATTTACGGTACAGCTTTAAGCCTTCTATGCTAAATAGCATCATTGCTACAAAAGTTATTCCTACTAAAACTATGAAACGTATATCAATTATTGAATTACCGAGAATAAATGGGCTGAGCAGTATTAGGCTCATTTCTGCTACGAATGCGCCTATAAAAAAGAAGGAGTAAAACATCAATCGGGGCACGAGGTTTTTGCCGACCCACACATGTCCCTCGACAGATGCTTTTGCCTTTAAGATGTAGTTGCCGTAGCTGTTTTTCTCTATTAAGCCAAGGGTTTCTAGTTTTTGAAGATGATGGTAAGCGACGCTGGTACTGCTAAGCTCTGCACCACGAGTTACCTCTCTTGTTCCCACAGGTCTATCTGCACGAACAATAAAAGCATAGACACTTAACGTGTAACCTTCCAACTCGTCGCTGCCCATTTCACCTACTCTCCAGGTTCAGGTACAGGCAAAAATTCGCCAGGTTCAGCAGGCCAAAAAAACCATTTTATGGATGCTGTTACGTTGCCGCCATAGACCAAATATAATTCTTCGATAGGCAGAGTAGAACCGTCCTCTCCAAAGTAATAACAGGTCTCTGTGGGACAAACGACAACATACTTGGGAGCATTTGTTGCGTTGGTGCCATAGATCGCATGGAAGTCTTCAGGGAGCATTATGTAGGGTTCTGCGACTGATTGGGATTCTGCGACTGATTGGGATTCTGCGACTGAGGGCATAAGTGCTATGGGTACAACGGTTATTATTCCAAGAACTAAGGCGAGTATGCTTAGAGCTACGAGTTTTTTTTCAATTTTCATTTTTGTTTTCACCGTCCTCTATTTCTCGGAGCTGTATATAATAGTCCGTTCCGAACACATTTTTCTTTGAGCGATCTTTTTAAGAACACAGGGTACTTTAGTTTGGTTTATGAACAGCATGAGTTTTGATACGGTTGTAAAATCACATTAGGTACAATTCACAACATAATGGTTGTTGAGGTAATCATTTTATATGGGCAGAGTCCTTCTTTTTGTGGACGATTTTTATGGCAATCAAAATTGGCGATAGGGCTCCAGATTTTACTCTGCCTAATACAGATAGGGCACCGGTAAGTCTGCATGAGTTTTTAGGGAACAAAGTTGTTTTGGCGTTTTTTGTAGGTGCCTTTACTTTGACCTGTACCAAAGAAGCGTGCACCTTTAGAGATTCTATGGCGCGCTATACAAATTTAGAGGCACAAGTCATTGGGGTGCGTGTTGATGATCCCATCGTAAATAGGGATTTTGCGAATAAAAATCGATTGCCGTACCCAATTTTAAGTGATCCTGACCGTGAAACCAGCAAACAATATGGTTTAGAGCCGCCCCGACATGCCATATTCATACTAGACAAAGAGGGCATAGTGCGCTACATCTGGGTTGCGCCAAATCCTGCGATGGAACCAGACTATGGGGAAATCCAAGATATTCTAACAAAAATAGGCTAACAGGCACAGTTAACAGCCGATCAAGGGATATAATAAACAAAATGGTTATAGAGCACCTAACCATTAGCTACAATAAATTAAGCATTGGAGTAACTGTTTATGCCTCAGATTCGTGTAGCAATCGTTGGCGTTGGTAACAGCGCGTGTACTCTTGTGCAGGGAACTCAGTACTACAAAGACGCAAAAGATACTGAAGCGGTTCCCGGCTTGATGCATGTTAACTTTGGCGGTTACCATATTCGTGACATAGTTTTTGTCGCTGCCTTTGAAGTTAATAAAGATAAAATTGGCAAGGATCTCTCAGAAGCCATCTGGATAAAACCCAATGTATGTGAGAAATTCTCTGATGTTCCCTATTTGGGTGTAAAGGTTTCACCTGCACCTATCTTGGATGGTGTTGCAACTCATATGCGTGAGGTTTTTAATGTCTATGATGACAGTGCAACCAAAGAAAGCATTGTTCAAACTCTAAAAGAGGCCAAAGCAGAGGTTATAATTAACTATCTGCCAGTGGGTAGCCATGACGCAACGCGGTTCTATGCTCAGTGTGCCATAGATGCGGGGTGTGCATTTGTTAATTGTATGCCTGAATTCATTGGCTCAGATGCCTCAGGTGCATGGCCAAAGAAATTTGAAGACGCGGGATTACCAGTTTTGGGCGATGACATCAAAAGCCAAGTGGGCGCAACCATACTGCACCGCAACCTTGTGCGGCTCTGCATTGATCGCGGAGTCATCGTTGATGAAACCTATCAACTAAACCTAGGCGGTGATACTGATTTCCAAAACATGACAGAAGAACACCGCCTCAAATCTAAACGTATTAGTAAAACAGAGGCCGTGACCAGCTTGGTACCCTATGCAGTACCAACCCGTATTGGCCCCAGTGACTATGTAGAGTTTTTGGGGAATAAAAAAATCTGCTACATAAATCTCAAAGGCCGCAAATTCGGCAACCGCCCCATAAACATTAGCGTTAAACTCGAAGTCGAAGACAGCCCCAACAGCGGCGGCGTCGTCATTGATCTCATCCGAGCTGCAAAAATCGCCCTAGACCGCAAACTCAGCGGCGCACTGATCAGCATGCCCGCATATGCCTTCAAACATCCACCCAAACAAATCCCAGACAGCCAAGCACATCAATGGACCGAAGAGTGGATCGCAGAAAAACGCGAACGCTAATTTCCCTCCCTCCATCTTCTTTCCCGCTAAACCTTTATAGGTTTTCTCTGTTGGTTATTTTAGGAAGCTACGTTTATGGTTAGAGTTGAACAGTACGAAGTGCCCGAGGGCCTCTACTATAGCAAAGATTTTGCCTGGGTCAAAATTGAAGACGACAAAGCCCGGGTAGGTATTACTGATTATGCCCAAAAAGCACTGCGTGAAATTGTCTACGCCGAACTTCCCAGTAAAGGCACCGAGGTCAAACAAGGTGAACCCTTTGGAACCCTTGAATCGGTAAAATCAGTTTCAGATTTAATTGCAGCTCTTAGCGGCACCATTGTAGAAGTTAACGAAGAAATCCAATCCAACCCCGAGATGCTAAACGATGACCCCTACGATAAAGGCTGGTTACTACTCATCAAACCCAGCAACCTAGAGGGCGATTTGGCCAATCTTATGGATTTTGACAAAGCGGTTGAGTGGCACAAAACACAAACAACTGCAACAAACAATGAATAACTGGCGAATCGTATGGTGCGGCAAATAGTTGTTATCGGGGCTAGTGCATCAGGCATAGAAGCAGCTGCAGCCGCACGTAAAAAAGACCGCACCGCAGAGATTATTCTTATCACCCAAGAAAAGACCGCGGGATATAGCCGATGCGGTCTGCCCTTTGTTATAGGGGGACATATCCCCAGCTTTAGAGATTTAGTGGTATATCCCCCAGCGTTTTTCCAGATGCAAAAACTAGAGTTACGCACACAAACCAAGGTCAGGGCCATAAACACCAAAGACAAAACCCTAACGATTCAAACCAAAGAAAACCCCACCACCACTCAAGCGCTACCCTACGATGTCTTGGTGATTGCCACCGGCGCAGAACCCTATATGCCGCCCATTAAAGGAAAAGAAAAAGCAGGCATCCACTCTCTTCGCACCCTCGAAGATGGAGAAAAAATTGACGCCGCCATAAAATCAGGCGCCAAATCTGCGCTTATTATGGGTGCAGGACTCATCGGACTAGAACTAGGAGCAGGCTTGGTAGAGCGAGGCCTCAAAGTCACCGTAGTGGAAATGTTGCCCCAGATTCTGCCGCAATTTCTCGACGCCGATATGGCAAAGTTAATTCAGCAACACCTCGAAGAAAAAGGCATAAAAATTCTGCTAAACACCGTAGTAGAAGAATTTTTAGGCGAAACCCAAGTTAGCGCAGTCAAAGCAAACGGACAAGTTCTCGAGGCGGATTTGATTATCAGTGCCTTTGGGGTGCGTGCATCAACCCAACTCGCCAAAGAGGCAGATATTGCCTTAGGGGAAACCCAGGCAATTAAAACAAATGCACGTATGGAAACTGATACCCAAGACGTTTACGCTGTGGGAGACTGCGCCGAAGCTCCCAGCCTAATTACCCATCGCCCCACCTGCGCACAACTAGGCACTATTGCAGTAAGAGAAGGCAAAGTGGCAGGCACAAACGCAGGCGGCGACTACAGTTTATTTGGAGGCGTTTTAGCCTCAGCAGTCACCCAGCTCTTTGATATACAAGCAGCAAACACCGGACTAACCCAAACCGCCGCACAGCGCAACCGTATTGAAGTTGTCACCGCAACCGTGAGCAGCAAAACCCGAGCCAGCTATTTCCCAGGCGCCAAACCCATAAAAATCAAACTGGTTGTGGAAAAAGAATCAAAACGCATCATAGGCGCCCAAATTGTTGGAGGCGAAGAAGTCGCTCAGCGCATAAACGGCCTCTCATTTGCCATCCAACAAGGCATGACCATCCAAGAACTCGCCAAAGCAGACACCGCCTACGCACCACCCCTATGCGAAACCTGGGAACCCATGGTTTTAGCAGCTGAGATGATCCTTATGAAACTACGCTAAAAAACAACAACCGTATTGTAATTTCTGGGCTATTTCGTTTTGTTTATCGCTATATGGATAGGAGGAATTCTTCTTCGCGGTGTCTGTTTTTTAGTAGTTCTTCGGATTTTTGGTTTAATTTTGAGTTAAGCGTTGATTCGATTGTGTTCATGTTAGTTAGCAGGCGGTTCATCTGTTCTGCATTGTCTTTGACTTGGTTGCGTATGGATAAGTCGGTAAAGATGTTATCGAACCAAAAATCGATGGCGCGTTGGCTGGATGAGATTTCGTTGAATCCAGATAGGGTCAAGCCCTCGACATCGTTGAGTTCAGATTGGAGATTGCGTAATTGGGATGAGAGCAGGTGATAATTTTTTTCCGCTTCATCAATGTGGGAGTATTTTTTCATATGGGTGATGATGCCGCCCCGTGTGAATGCGTCATATGTTGCCCAATCCTGAGCGCTTTTGAGGGATTGGAGCATAGTTTTTACCGTTGCTTTGGCATGAGCTAATGCACTAATCGCCTGCTCAATCTCAGTTATCTGGGTAATTATAGCTGTGCGTTCATTTTCCAATTCTGCGTATTGCGCACCTTCTGGTACGGTTTGTTGGCTACTGATAGTATCGCGCTTGTTTGCCAGTTCGGTTTGGTAGGTTTCTTTGTCAGCTTGCAGGGCTAAAATATGAAAAGTTAGTTCATTTTTTTCCTGTTCAAGACATGCAAGGTTTGTAACGGCACAGTCATATGCAAGCTTGGCATCTATTTCCTTGCGTTGCTCTTTTTCCAGTTTACCATCATATTTTCCGGATATTTTAAACATGAAAGCCGAAAGGGAATTTTTTTGTATACGCTGTACATCCCGACAGTCTTGTTCATAGCGTCGAAGCAAAAGAGAAACAGCGATTGTTGCCTCCAAAATCTCCTTTTCTAAAAGAGACAAGCTTTTTTCAAGCGTTGGCAACGTTAGTACCCGATCGCGTAATTCAAACAGATTCATAGCCAGTTTCTCTATTTATTGCATAAATAAGGTTTTTTCGGCAAACACTTTGCGTATCAGATTTTATAACAGAGGGAACAACCATCTTGAGACAAGCAACCACTTGGGACTCAGAGAAGCATAAACAAATGGAAAGGGTGAATTAGAGTTGAATGTCTTCTTTGGGTGCAAAATTGGCGGCGAAGGTCCATATGTTGGCTATACCGTTTTTTAGGCGGAAAACAGAAAACATGTTATAGAAATCCTGCGGGGTGGCGCAATTGGCTTTCCAGCTTTGCATAAAAACACGCGTGGGATGGCGGGTTATTTCATCTTTGAGTGCTGTGTCATCTAATTTTTCAAGGGTGCCGCGTACGCGAATTTGTATGTTTTGCGTTGCATCATAGAAGCACATTTGCACATGGGGGTTTTTCATAATTTGATGATATACCTCTTTTTGGGGACCGGTATGGAAGATAATGCCGGATTCATCGGCTTTATATAACATCATGCCTCGAACTCGAGGTTCGGTTCCTTCTACAGTTGCCAAAAAGAACACTAGATTTTTGTTAAGTAGCTCAAATATCTGTGATTTTTGCAGAGGTCAACACCTAACAAAAGTGACCCTGCACAACATAAAAACATTCAGGGATTTGAGAGGGAGGTTAGTTAGGGTTTTTTTGGGAGAGTTTGAGCAACAATTTTTCACCTAACCAGCCCAAAATAAACAATACAAAAAAGGGACCCAAAAAGAGCCCGAAAACGATTTCGTTATTCTGAGTTGCCGCCTGCCCCAAAATATCAGGAAACAGAAGGATACCTGCAAAAACTAGACAAACGGTCGATATGAATACAACAATAAACGTTAAGAGTTTCATACAGTTCCTTACGAGAGATAGATAGCACTATTGTTGCAGACACGGCTTAAAAACCAGCCGCAACACAAGGCTTAGTTATGTATGATTAATAACGCCTCATCGGAGGGTAAATCTCATCTTATGATTTTACGGATTTCCACTATTTTTGTTGGGTTGAGCGATACTTCCATGCCATAGCTAGTGGGATGAAAGTTTATGTAACCCTGTTTTCGAAGTTGTTTGAGAATTTTTTCGCCGTCACCACGCATGTTTTTGGGAAGGCATTTTGTTGCGTTGTCTGTGCTTGTGTGCTTAGCGCCGATAATTTGCTTCTCATAGAGGCTTTGGAGAATGCGTTTGCCTGTGATTGTTTCCATGTTTGGGTGCCTTTTAGCTTACTTGTCATCAAACCAAATACAAACATTACCCAAAGGTAACGTTTATCGCACCATATTGTAATGTTTATAAGTACCGGCCACAATAGGGCTAACAGTGAAAAACAATGACAAAACAGCATGACCACGGCCAGCTAGAAATGCTGTTTGGCAAATCAGCAGTCGCGCGCATACTAGACTTTATGCATGTGTTCCGCGACTGGGACTACAACAAACAAGACATTGCAGAAAACAGCAACGTAAGTCCCCGACATGCAACGATAGCTATCGAAAAACTAGAAAAAGTGGGATTAATTAAAAAAACACGTACGATTGGCAACGCCCATATGTACAAATACAACTGCGAAAACAAAGCCGCCATGACTCTAAACAGCTTCACCCTTGAACTAGCTGATCAAGAAACACAAAAAATTGTGGAACAAGAACTTACCAAAGAACACACCAAAACTACAACAACTCAAGAATCGATAAAAATCCCAGCTTAGGCCACACAATAATTGAATAATACGTCAAGAGAAGCATTAGAAAGAAAGCGGTTTATCATCAGATACTTGCCGCAGAGTTTTTGCGAAATACATAAGAGAAAACGGGAACTTTGAATATTATAGGCCTGCTCTTTGCGTGTTAAACTCACCGTATTAGGTATTGTTCAAGGTGTTGGTTTTCGTCCCTTTGTTTATCGTACTGCGGTTAAGCAGGGCTTAGTTGGGTATGTTCGTAACAGAGGTGATGCGGGAGTTGAGATACTAGTTGAGGGTAACACCCAAAGTATTGAGCGGTTTATGACGGTGTTGGTGAAGGAGAAGCCGCCGCGGGCAAGAATTGAGCAGATTAAAAAAATGGAACTGGAAGGGGTTAATCAGTACAGTTGCTTTAGTATTTTTGAGAGCGCACAAGAGGGTGAAAGTAGTGGTTCAATTATTCCCGCTGATATCGCTGTGTGTAATCAATGTTTAGGGGAGCTTCGTGATGCAGTGGATCGGCGGTATGAGTATTTTTTTATAACTTGTACGGATTGTGGGCCGCGGTTTACCATAATTGATCGGCTCCCCTATGATCGGGAGAACACCGCTATGCACGAGTTTGCCCTCTGCAACACGTGTAGAGAAGAGTACAAAACCCCAATGAATCGACGGTTTCATACTCAGACTATGGCGTGTGCTGTTTGTGGGCCGCAAGTTTATCTTACAACCAACAAAGGTGAGCCTATGGAGGTTGATGATCCGGTTCGAGAAGCAGGCAAGTTGCTCTCAAGAGGTAAAATTTTGGCTATTAAGGGATATGGAGGGTTTCATATTGCGGCGTCTACAAAGCTGGAGGCGCCTCTTTTAAGACTCAGAGAAACCAAGCATCGCCAAGAAAAGCCGTTTGCGGTTATGGCTAAGAGTTTAGAGGCCGCTGAGAGGATTTGTGAGATGGATGTTGGGGAGCAGCAGCTGCTTGTTTCGCCTCAGCGGCCCATAGTTTTGCTCTCTAAAAAGAAAACATATGATTTTTCGGGTTTGGTTGCACCCAATCTGCACAATATTGGGGTTATGTTGCCCTACACTGCTCTGCACTATATGCTCTTTGATCAGGTGGAAGATGACGCGTTTGTTATGACCAGTGCAAATCCAGCCAATCAGCCCATTGTAAAAGATAACGCGGAGGCCCTCAAAGTTTTGGGGGAGACGGTGGATTATTTTTTGGTTCATAATCGAAGAATTGCGCATCGCTGTGATGATAGTGTGGTACGGGTTCATAATAGTAGCTATCCGGTGTTTTTGCGTCGGAGCCGGGGGTATGCTCCTGAGCCGATTGGTCTCAAGCACAAGGCTAGGCGTTGTGTGGTTGGTTTGGGGGGTGAGCTCAACAATACGGTTTGTGTGCTAAATGAGAATAGAGCCTTTATCAGCCAGCACATAGGGGATGTGGAGAGCATAGAGACTCAGAGCTTTCTTCAAGAAGCCTTCAGTCATCTGCAGTATCTTACAAATACTCAAGCTGAGGTGGTTGCTTGTGATTTGCATCCTAAATTTACAACTACTCAGATAGCTAAGGAGATGGCTAAGGAGAGGGGGTTGGCGTTGGTTTTGGTGCAGCATCATTATGCGCATGCCTCAGCGTTGATGGCTGAGCAGGGGTTGGATAGTTTAGTGGCGGCGGTGTGTGATGGGTATGGGTATGGTTTAGGGGGGGAGGCGTGGGGTGGGGAGATTTTGCATACGGTTTATGGTTTATCGGGGTTTAGTCGGCCGGCGCATTTGGAGGCGCAACCGCTTTTAGGGGGAGATTTGGCTAGTTGCTATCCGCTGCGTATGGCCGCAGGTATACTTGGTAAGGCAGGGGTGGATGTGGAGGCGTGGCTTATCAAAAATAGTGTGCATCTGCCGCATGGAGAAGTGGAGGCAACCCTCATAGCCGATCAACTAACTGCTGTGGGCAGGGGGTTTGTTGAGACAACCAGTTGTGGGCGGGTGTTAGATGCGGCGGCAGCTGTTTTGGGGATTTGTTTTAAGCGTAGCTATGAGGGTGAGCCGGCTCTCAAGTTGGAATCCGCAGCGCTGTTGGGTAGAGATGTTTTGAACTTAGAGCCTGTTGTGCACAAGGGAGTTTTGGATACTACTCAGCTAATTGAAGCGGTTTATGAGGGGGTGGGCAGGGGGATATTAGTTGAGAATTTGGCCCACTCAGTTCATGCTTATCTGGGTAGAGGATTAGCCGAGTTAGCTATCCAAGCCGCGGAGGCACAAAAAACAAGAAATGTGGGGTTGACCGGGGGTGCAGCGTGTAATCAGCTGTTGGCGGGGTATATGCGCCAAGGAGTTGAGGCGGCAGGGTTAGATTTCTATGTGCACAAAACAGTTCCAGCGGGTGATGGGGGGATCTCGTTGGGTCAGGTGATTGCGGCGGCATTTTCATAGTTTAGACCAATCTGTTTTTATCGCGCCAAACCAGTTTGATTTGGTGTTTGTTTATGTGTCTTGCCATTCCCGCAAAAATTATTTCTCTCCAAGGCGAAAAAGCCCAAGTAGACTTTGGACAAAACGTACTTCGCGACATAAACGTCTCACTTGTGGAGGCTAATCTGGGAGATTATGTGTTGGTTCATGCAGGTTATGCCATCGAAGTACTGGAAGAAAAAGATGCCCTAGAAACCCTAAACCTCTGGAAAGAGGTTTTAGCCTCAGCCGGAGAATGAGAGGAACCCAAATGGTAGAGACAGGGCAGTTTAGAGACCCAAAAACAACACAAAATATAATTCAAAAAATCCACAACCTCACAACAACTAAAGCAGGCCCAATTAAGATCTGCCATGTCTGTGGAACCCATGAATGGACCATAACCCACTATGGACTACGCAGCCTACTACCCCCAAACATAGAAGTTATCTCAGGACCAGGATGCCCCGTATGCATTGTACCCGCCTCCGAAATTGACCACACCATAGAGCTAGCCAAAGAAGGCAAAGTCATCACCTGCTTTGGAGATGTACTACGCGTCCCCGGAAGCCAAACCACCCTCATAGAAACAAAAGCCACCGGAGCAGACATACGCATAGTCTATGCAGTCTCAGATGCCATCGAGATGGCAAAAAAAGAACCCCAAAAAGAATTTGTATTCTCAGCCGTGGGCTTTGAAACCACCGCACCCATTACCGCAACCGAAGCCCTAAGCGAATTACCCAAAAACTTTAGCTTTCTGGTCTCCCACCGCCTAATTCCACCAGCAATGGAGATGCTCCTAGGCATAGAAGACCTCCAAATCGATGGATTCATCGCACCCGGCCATGTAAGCGCCATAATCGGATTAAAACCCTATGAACTCTTCACCAAAGTTTACCGAATGCCCACTGTAGTGGCAGGCTTTGAACCAAACGATGTCCTTATGGCACTCTATATGCTTCTAAAACAACACAGTACAAACAAAGCCCACCTAGAAAACGAATACACCCGTGTAGTTAAACCAGAAGGCAACAAAAAAGCACTCAAAGCCATCCACCAAGCCTTCACCACAACAACAGGCAACTGGCGAGGCATAGGACCACTTGACAACTCGGCGCTACAACTCAAAGACCACCTCGTCCAATACGACGCCCGCAAAAAATATCATCTCAAACCCATCCAAAGCAAAGACACTCCCCAAGGATGCCAATGCCACCAAATCATAGTCGGAAAAATCAAACCCAATCAATGCCCGCTATTTCTCAAAACCTGCACCCCAACAAAACCAATCGGCGCCTGTATGGTAAGCAATGAAGGCACCTGCCGAGTTTGGGCAAAAAACGCTGAAACAAACACCACCGACAAAGCGTAACAAAAAAAGAGACTATAAGCAACCCGCTAATGCAGGGTGCCCACTACAAGAGTTTTCATCGCCACAATGAGACTAAAGGTTAGTTAGTTAGTTAGTTAGTGCCGGCAACCGCAATCTCTTTCGGCTTTTTTTGATTTCATACAAAGAGCTAAGCTAGCAGTGGTTAGTACAGCGCCAAAAAACGCCAACGCCAAAAATTTCTTAGAATGATGCAAAATTTTCACCACTCAAAAACGGTGGTTATGACAGATAAATATGCGTTGTTACTCTAAAGAGCACCAAAAAGGCGCTTAGAGCATAAAATACCTAAAACAAGCAATTATCGTATGGCTTCGCTGATTTTTGATTCACGCTTGGTGCTAGTAACTTCTTTGAAGAGCTCTAGACACTCTTCTTTTGTGGGTGCTTCGATACAGATGCTACCATAGGCGCCTATATCGATACGATAGTTTCGTTCCACACGGGCTTTCCGTTCTAAATCGTCTATTTGTTCCAAACTATTCCCCCTCCAATTAAATTTACACAGGTAGTGTATTCATCAGTTATATTCTTAATTTCTTCTAATCGCTCACCATCTCAAGAGCCAAGTGAATCAACCACTAAATTAACTACTTTGCATTTTTACAGCATTCCGTGTTAATCCCCCTCTCCAACAGGTACCTATTGACAACCACCAAAGAAGCTTGCTCAGCCCTTAACTTAGCCATACAATCATATCGTTAAAAGAGTAGAAGTAATTTCGGGAAAAGATATTATACATAGTCCATAGTGCGATATATAGTAGCGAAGACAATTTCGCCATAGTTAAAATCAGGTAGGAATCTGTATAGGGTATTTTAGTGTTAATGGGTTAGAGTTATATTATGAAAAAACTGGACAGGGCGAACCTATTGTTTTGTTGCATGGAAATGGAGAAGATCACTCTATTTTTGATGTGTTGATACCGCAACTTTCTCAAAAATATACTGTGTATGCCATTGACAGCCGTGATCATGGAAAAAGCAGCAGGGTTAAGAGTCTTGATTATAGTTCTATGATGGAAGATATTGCCGGGTTTATTCAGGGGTTAGGTATTCAAAAACCTGTGTTGTATGGATTTAGTGATGGCGGAATTATTGGGCTTTTATTGGCAATTAAATATCCAACGATGCTTTCTAAACTTATTATCAGCGGAGCAAATACGAATCCTAGTGGAATTAAGGGGCATCTACTCTTTTTATTAAGAGTTAGGTACTTTTTTACGAGGAATCGAAAATATAAATTGATGCTAACGCAACCAAACATTACAGATGCAGAACTAAATACAATTGTTACATCAACTCTTGTATTAGCGGGCAGTAAGGATTTTTTAAAGGAGAAACATACAAGAAACATTGCAAAGAATATACCCAATAGCAGACTTAAAATTTTAAATGGAGAAAGCCATACGAGCTATGTGATTCATAGCGGAAAGGTGTTTAAAATTATAAAACCGTTTCTAGATGAATAGGTAAAGCGCGTTTGTTTTCTATTTACGCATCCTTACCTATGACTTAAATTAACGGATAGTTTGCGTTTCCAAAGCTTAAGCTTATCAAGCTTATTTGTGTATCAAACACACCGAGGTTTATATTTATGATTTTATAAGAGATACTATACAAAATGTGAAACAAACGATCACTAAGGGTTAGTTTATTTGCAGTTCGTTACCTGCAAGATTAGCAGATTCGGGGGATGGGATCACCGATTGGGCGTGCGACTATTCGTTTGCCGCCAATGAGTGTTTGCATCGCTACGCCGCGGAACTGTTGGGTGGCTTCGCCAATTATTTGGGCATCCTTTCCCTGAGGAGTCTTTTGTAGAAACTCGAGGGTTTCCTGTGCTTTTTGGGGGGTGACACCGAGGATGAGTTTACCTTCGTTACCGATTTCAAGAGGATCCAAACCCAACATCTCACAAGCAGTTTGTACGTCTTGTCGGATGGGAATTTTGTCTTCCTCTAACAGAATGCCGGTTTTGGATTTCTCAGACCATTCGTTTAGAGCATCAGCCAAGCCGCCACGGGTGGGATCTTTGATAGCCACAATGCCGCCGACCTTGCCCAGTAATGTCTGTACTAAGCGGTTAAGGGGTTGGACATCAGATTTTATGTCGCTTCCAAACTTTAAGCCCTGCTGGGCGGAGAGCACAGCTAAACCATGATCACCAATAGTGCCGGTCAGAATTATTTTATCACCCTTGGCCAAGTTGGAATCCAAAGTCCAGCGAGCGTTGAATTCGCGTGTTTGGCGAACGATCTCGAGGTTGTGGTCTAGGGCTTGGGTGCGTTTACCGATACCAGAAACGTTCATAACTAATCCGCCCAAGGTGCCTTTCTCGACAACTTTGGTATCACCTGTAACGATTCCTACCTCAGCTTGGGTGCAGGCTTCCTGCATACTGCTTAAAACCAGCTCCAAATCCGATAGTAACAACCCTTCTTCTAGGATTAAACCGCAGGCTAAAGCCATTGGTTGGGCGCCAAGGCAACTTATGTCATTGACAGTGCCCGAGATGGCGATGTGTCCGATGTTACCGCCGGGGAAAAATATGGGTTTTACTGCATGGGAGTCACTTTTAAAGACGATATCACCAACAACAGCAGCATCATCCATGGCTTCAAGGGAAACCTCTGCAGTGCCTATACCGTGAAAGGTTTTAACGATATAGTTTTTGACAAGCTCATGCATGACGGTACCGCCTGCACCGTGCATCAGGGTAATTTTCTCGTCTTGTGCTGTCATCTATTGGCACCTCTGTAGGTATACAGATAGGTAGATGGATAGGTAGATATAGATAGTAAATTATTGGCTGGGAGTGAAACATAAACAAATCGCAAACAAGAATAAAATTTGGCACATAACACTACAGCGCTCATAGTAGTGTGAATTTTTTCTTACAGTGAGACTAAACGGCAGTGTTTTATCACATCTAGTATATCGCAGTCAGTATTTCCCGTATTTCCCAAAAGTATCCTTC